>CAZFOF010000044.1:0-11958 GCA_964520265.1 uncultured Halobacteriales archaeon
GTCGTATAGAGATCGGTCATCCGCTCCATACGGAGACCGAACATCGGTTCGGCCATCGCCTCGATAACGTCGTCGCGTACTTCTGTCGGCCCTGGAATATACAGCGTCTTGTCCTGGTAGTCGTCTTTGTATTCCTGTTTCTTTGTCACGGAAACCACCTCTCAGTATAGCCTACACTGACCGCGGGGGGTATGGTAGTTTTGATACTGCCATCGGTCTCCCGCTGTCGTCCGTCAGAGCGGACGGTCGTCTGCCGTCTCCAGGCTGTCGGTTCCGACCAGCATCGGGATGGCGACGAGTGCGATGATGACCTCCGTTGCGCCGACGACGAAAAACGCAGTGCCAAAACCAGCACTGGCGGCGACGGTGGCACCGCCGACGATACCGGCCAGAAAGCCGAGACTCCCGAAGACGTTGAAGCCGCCCATCGCCGCACCTCGCTGGGTCTCGGCTGCGATATCGGAGACCAGCGCCATCGTCGCCGGCGCGACCAGCGCCCCGAAGATACCGACGACGACCATCGCGACGCCGGTCGTCGGCACTGTCGGCGCGAGGAAGACGGCCATCACCGCGAGTCCGTAGACGAGCGAGCCGGCCGCAACAGGGACGACGCGACCGATGCGGTCTGAGAGTCGTCCGAAGGGGTACTGCAACAGTGCAAACGGGCCGAAGAACAGTCCGAGCATGATACCCGTCCCGGCGGCGTCCATGCCGAGTTCGGTCTGGAAGTAGACCGTACCGACCAGCGCGAAAAAGCCGGCCGTCAGCCGGTCGATGAACCCGAGTGCGTAGGGCAGTCCCAGCTGGGGTCGTGTGCGCAATTCAACGCCTGCGGCGAGGATGCTTCTGTTCTCTGACTGTGGTGTCCGGTCGGTCACGAACGTCGCCAGCCCACCCGCAAGCAGCATACATCCCGCCGACACAATCAGCGGGACGTAGGGGCCAAGTTCGTACAGTTGGCCGCCGACCGGCGCGCCCAGTGCCGTCCCGAGTCCGATTGCGATCCCCGCTGCGCCCATGTTCCGGCCGTGGCCGCCGTCGAGGTCCATCAGCGTCGTAATCGCCAGCGAGAACGCACCGATTGTCGCCGCGCCGCCCAGAAACCGGAGGCCGAGCACGCCCTCGTAGGAGAGGCCGACCGCCGCCGGCAGGACGACGACGCCGAGGTAGGTTCCGGCACCCAGGACGGCACCGACTGCGACCAGCGGCGTTCGCCTGCCGACGCTATCGCTGACAGCGCCCCAGATGCCGGCGAAGAGGACAAACCCCAGGAACTCGGCTGTCAGAAACCACATCCCGGCGTCCAGAATTGCTCCGGCCTCACCGCTCCAGTCGGCCGGAGTCCCCCCGAGGGCATCGACAAGTGCGGGGACGCCAGGATAGAGCACCACCTGCGCAAAGAGGACGGCAAAGACGACGGCCGCAAGCAGCGTTCGGTCGCGCAGTGTCACACAGCTAGTTGGGGCCCCAGCCTCCTAACGGTACTGTCACACGTCGGCCGCGACCGGGAAGATTTTTACCGCAGACGAAGCGGTATCTGCTATGGAGCACCAGACGGCTGGTGAGGTCAGCACGCGAATCCTCGATGCGGTCGGCAAGGCGGTCATCACCGACCGTGACTTCCTGGAGACGTTGATGACGGGTGTCCTGGCTCGCGGCCACGTCCTGCTCGAAGACGTTCCGGGGACAGGAAAGACGCTTACCGCACGGAGTGTCGCGGGTGCGCTCAACCTCGATTTCCAGCGCATCCAGTTCACGCCAGACCTCCTCCCCTCGGACATCACGGGATCGAACATCTACAACGAGGCGACCGGTACCTTCGAGTTCTCGAAAGGACCCATCTTCGCCAACATCGTCCTCGCAGACGAAATCAACCGCGCGCCACCGAAGACGCAGGCGGCGCTGCTCGAAGCCATGGGCGAAAAACAGGTCACTGTCGACGGCACGACACACGAACTACCGACGCCGTTTTTCGTCATCGCGACGCAGAACCCGGTCGAACAGGAGGGTACCTTCGGGCTGCCCGAGGCCCAGCGCGACCGATTTATGCTCAAGACGGCGATGGGCTATCCCGACCTCGAAGGCGAGCGGGAACTGCTGGCGCGGCGTGCCGGCCGCGTCGAGCAGGCCCCCAGCATCGAACCGGTCATCGACGGCAAACAGGTGCCGGAACTCCAGCGCGTCGCCGAGGAGGTAGACATGGACGAGCGATTGCGAAACTACATCGTCGACCTGGGACGGGCGACCCGCGACGACCACCGCGTCGAGGTCGGCGTCTCGCCCCGTGGCATCCAGCGCCTGTTCGAGGCCACCCGCGCCGTTGCCGTCATCCGCGGTCGGGATTACGTGATTCCCGACGACATCAAACGCATCGTCGACCCGGTGTTCACCCACCGTATCGTCCTGACCGCAGACGCGGGTGTCCGCGGTGTCGAGCGCTCGGAAATCGTCGCCTCTGTGCTCGATAGCGTCGACGTGCCGGCGGTCAGCGGCCAGTCGGGTCACCACTGACTCCGTCGACGCTCACCGGAGCGCGGCGACGAGAAAGACGATACCGACGAGTCCGCCCATCAGCGCGACGGTCGATGCCGGTGAGTTACTGGCGACGCCGGACTGTAGTAGCGTCGAGAGCCCGTAGGCTAGCCCGGTTCCCACCAGCCCGACACCGAGGGTTCCGCCCGCGTGGACGAGTTCTGCGTTCCGCGTCGGTGCGTTCCGACCGATTTCTGCACCGAGTCTCGTCCCGTAGCGACCGGTGTCCCAGACGAGCAAACTCCCGACGATACCGGCAAACACCAGCCACGGCTTCGCGCCGATTGTGCCGAGGAACGCGGCCGCGACGAACAGCCCACCGCTTGCCAGTGCATAGCCCGGGGTCTTCTCCGGAAGGTAGCCGGTGAACAGCCCCACGCGGAAGATGAACGCGAAGACAGCGGCCACGCCGACCAGCGTTGCGGTCAGCAGAATGACGATGGGTGCGGCACCGAAGAAGTCGATGAACGTCGTCGAGGTTTCGTCGAAGAGCGTCGCCATCGGCCCTGGCAGTTTCGAGCGAATCCAGTCGGTGAGGCCGGTCAGTGCGGGCTCGGCGACGGCGATAGAGCCAGCGGTCACGAACGCGCCGCCGGCGAAGGGGCCGACGCGGTTGAAAAATCCGGTGAGCGAGCCACGGGCGACCCGGCGGAGCGACCACGTGAACGCGACGGTTGTTCCCGCGACGGCGATTGCACTGACGACTGCAATGCGGAGTTCCATCGCTGTCGAGAGTTCGACCAGTTGTCGGTACAGTGCCGGCCCGAATGCTTGTCGGATGCCAGCCTGACCGACGACGACTTCGGCGGCGAGGACGATTGGTGCCACCCCGAGTGCGATGCCGCCCGTCCAGCCGAGCAGTCGGCGTCCCTGTTCGATGTGTTGTTCTCTGGTGTCGCCGCTGCCGCTGTCTGCGAGCAACTCGGCCACCGGCAACGCACCGACTGCGGCACGGATGCCCAGCGCCGCCAGCGCACACAGGAGCAACAGCGTCGCAAGATGGGTTCTCGTCGCCGACGGTGCGAGCAGCCAGCGTGCCAGTCCCACGGCGACTTCACCGGGCAACGCCGGCGTCTCCGTGGCGCTGTGTGTAAAGTAGGTCACACTGACCAGCGCGTTGCCGACGAGAGCGGGTACCATGGCCGTTTTCACCGACAGCCAGATGTACGACGAGAGCGTGTCACCGTCGACGACGTTGCGAACGCCAAGCAGGACACCCAGGACGGCCAGCACACACCCGAGGACGATACCCATACGACCGACCAGCAACAGCGACCGCACGGACAGCGCGGTGACACTCTCGACGGGGAAAAACGACCCAACGAGGAGTAAGGCCGTTCCCACTGTCACGACCACGAGACCGATGCCGACACCGACAGTGAGCACGCTGACGAGAATCGATGTCAGTGTCTCGGCTCGTTGCAGCGAGACCAGCCAGAGACTGGCAGCAAAACAGACCGCACCGCCGATGCCGATGACGGCTGGCCCGACGACAAACTGTACCTCCCCGAGCAACAGCGCAACGACGGCTGCGGTCACGAGAAACGCAACAGCAGTGCTCGTCCACGTCGGTCGTCCGGTGCCGTCGAACTGTCCAGTGTCAGTACTCATCGTTCCCCCAGGAGATGTGGCATCGAGTGCCGGAGTGCGTAATCGATTGGCTGGTCGAGACTCCAGCTCACCGTTGCTGCCCCGGTTCGTTCGAGTGCGGCGAGGTGGAGCTTTCGATTCGCGCCGAGAATCGTCTGTCCCTGGCTGTCCCCGCGTGTCACGTCCGGGCTGACGACCACCTGTGGATAGCCACGCATCGACAGCGACCGAGCCAGTGCCACCGGCCACTCGTCGAGCACCGGCGAGCAGATGACGACCTGTGCATTCGGCGGAAGGCGCGCGAGAACGCGCTTGATGCGCTCGTCTGGCCCCTCGATACTCTCCTCGCTCGGGCCACCGTCGGTCGTCACTGTCGCCTCAGCGGATTCGGCCGTCTCTGCAGACTGCTCGGGGGCTGTCTCTTCCTCGCGGTCGTCGCCGTCGAAATCACCGAGTACGTCCGGTTCGCCGTCCTGTTCGGCGATGTTCTGGAGTTCGCTGAAGACCCGCCGGGCGTGGCCGGCGTGTGTGTTGTCCTCCGGGTCGACCCACGGGAGGCCGTCGGGCCCGACGAGACCATCCAGCGTGCCGGGGTCGACGCCGACGGCTGTGACAGTCGTGGCGAGACCGGCGTCGTCGAGTGCGTCGTACAGGCGCTCGCCGGCGTAGGCACACAGTTCCGCGCCCGTGGGATAGCCCGGCTCGGGTGTTACCCGACCGACCGGCCGTGTGTCGACCAGAATGACGGTACGAATCGACTGTTCCTGTCGGTACTGGACGGTGACGAGTTTGCCGGTCTTGGCGTAGTGATACCAGTCGACGCGGTTCATGGGGTCGCCGGACTGGAACTGGCGAGTGGCGTAGAATTCGAGTCCGCTCCCGCCGCTGTCGGTCGGCAACGTTCCGGCTCGGGGAAGCGTTGCCTCGCGGACGGGCGCGTCCGTGACGGTGTTCGCACACGACAGCGTCACGTCACCGTCGGCAGCGACTGCTTCGGTTTGTATCTCCGTCGCGGCCAGCGACCGCATACGAACCGTCGGATTCCCGAAGTCGTACTGGCCGCGCTTGGCGATGACGGTGTAGGACAGGCTCACGCTGTCGCCGGGCGAGAGTGCAACACACGCCCGGGGCGACCCTTCAGTGACGGCGAACTCGGCGGGGACGCCGTCGATGAGACGCAGGTCGGAGAGCACGCGGTCACCGGTGTTTTCGACGTCCAGCGTGACCGTGACGGCATCACCGGGGCGTGGGTCGGGTTCGTCGAACGACCGCTCGACGGCGACAGTAATCTCGGGAGGCACGCTGGAGACGATGCCATAGAGGACGAACGTGAGCGGAATCGCGGCGGCGACCAGTAGCGTTCCGTTGGCGTACAACAGGCCAAAGCCGGTCAGCGCGAGCGTTCCCACGAGACCGACGCTCCAGCGTTCGATACGACGGCGTGTCATTGGTCGTCCTCCGTCAGCGCGGACAGTTCGGCCACCGTTCGCTTGATGCGTCGCGACCGCTCCCGCTCGGGGGCGAGCCACAGCCGAATCCGCGGGAGTAGCGACGGGTCGGGCGCGTTCTCGCCGCCGAGAAACGCCGCAGCGACTGCATCGTCCGTCCAGGTGCCTGCCTCGACGGCTCCCCGTCCTTTTTCGAGATTGATGCGGTTTTCTTCGGCGTAGGTCTTTGTGACGGTGTCGGCGAGGACTGACCGCACACGCCGGAGCGGTTCGCCGCCGGACTCGATTGCGTTGTCGATTTCGGCGTCGAGGTCAGCGGCCGTCAGCGTCCGGCGGTCGGCCGTGACCGCTTCCGGGGGTGTCGTCTTGGTTCGGTCATATCGCTGTTCTGCTTCCGAGACAGCTGTCAGCATCTGCTCGCTGTCCGATGCCCGCGAAACCAGGGCGACGTACAGCCCGACGATACCCGTTGCCGCCAGCATCGCCGCCTTCGGGTCGGTATCCGCGAGCTGTTCGGTAATCGACGCGACCGGCTGAATCGAGAGGAGCAGTTCCGGTGTGTACGCGAACCCGGCAGCGAGGGCCGTCATGAGGACACCGAGTGTCCCGAAGATGGCGACTCGCAATCGCATCAGTCACCACCCTCCGTCGGCGTCGTCTCCTCGGTGTCGTCTTGCATCTGGCTTTGTTCGATGACAGTCAGTGCCCAGCTAACTCGCTCGAGTCTGTCACTGTCGACGCGGTGGCCGTACTCGATTTCGCGGAAGGCGTCACGGAGCACCTGTACCGGTTTCGCCGGCAGTTCGTCCCGGGAAACGGCGTGGGTGGCGATTTCCCCCGGCGTCTTCGTCCGGTAGTTGCCCAGGCTCACGTAGTCGAGAAAGTCCATCCAGGCGGCCCGAATCTTCCGCTGGGCCTCCGTCGGCGTCGACTCAGTGTTGGCACCGTCGGCAGTCGCCTCGCGGCTGAACCGACGTGTGAGTGAGTCGCGCTGGCTGGTGAACCAACTCTGAAGTGCCGCCCACAGCGTTGCCGGCGTGACGGTACCGCGGACGAGGTCGACGACGTGGCCGATGGTTTGGCGGATACGAGCGAGGAGTCGATGGAACAGTCTGTCACCGCCGGTCGCAACGCTGACGAGCAGCCACTGGGCGTACTGGATGAGCAGCGTCGGGAACCGGAGGATATCTCGCGGAAGCGACCGCAGTGAGTAGCCCCGGCGCACCGCCACGGCGAGGACACCGGCGACGACGATGGCGAGTGCACCGAGTACCAGTCCGAGATTCACCAGCAGACCGCCGATTGTCGCTCCGGTTCGCTGTCCGAGTGAGTGCACTGCCAGCGACGCACTGGACGCAAACGGGAGCTGGACGGTCGCGGTGCCGTTCACACCCGTCGTCGAGACTGTTCGCCCGTTGAGGGTGACGTTTGCTGAACTGACCGGCTCCCCGCCGGCTCTGGCCGTGACCGTCGCATCCGTCATCGGCAGTGCAAGCGGGAGCGTCGGGCTGACGCTGACGTTTAGCTCCGGCAGTCGAACGGTCGTCTCACCGGTGATGGGCTGGCGGGCGACGCCAATGGTTATGTCTCCGGTTCTGTTCGGCAGTGTGATGGTGGCGCGACCGCTGTCGTCGGTCTGTGCGACCAGTTCGCCGTCGATGGAGACGGCCGCGTTCCGTACCGGGAGGTCGTCGACTGTCGCGATGACGGTGACGGTGCTGCCGGGCAGCGTGTTCCCGCTGATGGTGATGGTGGCGTTGGTCTCGACGGGAACTGTCACGTCGCGGAAGTCGGGCGGTGGGACACTGTAGAAGCGCTCGCCCGAGGAGGGAAGCGAGCCTGGTGGGTCGAGACGCTGCACGCGTCCGTCCTCGATGCTGACGCGGAGTTCGCTGGCGTAGGGCACCGTTGCGACGGCGATTCCCTCCGCGTCGGTTCGGGCGACCGGGTCGCCGTTGAACAGCACCATCACGCCAGCGGCTGGCTCGTCGTCACGGGAGACACTCACTTCGACCGCTGCCCCCGGTACAGCCGTCCGATTCAGCGAGACGTCGTAGCCCGACTCGGTCTCTCCGCTGGTATCGCTCGTGGGGTCGGTTTCGTTGTTCGGCTCGGGCGTCGGGGTGGGCGTCTCCGGCGTGGTTTCGTTGTCGGGCGAGAACGTTTCTCCGGGGCTCCCCTGTTCCTGTGGGGCGTACTGGGCGTCGGGGTTTTCCTCGGTGATAGACTCCTGTTCCTGCTGGAGACGGTCGCTGCCGGGCGTCGGGTCGAATTTCACCCAGCCCACGTCTTCGAAGTACACCTCGACCCAGGCGTGGGCGTTCATCGCCCGCACGGTGTAGGTGTTGCCCGACTGCTGTCCGGTGGAGTAGCCGACGACGTAGCGAGCGGGGATGTCCTGCGACCGCAGCATGACGACCATCGACGTGGCGAAGTACTCACAGTAGCCCCTGTCCATCTCGAAGATGAACGTATCGGCCATGTTATCGCTCGTCTGTGAGGCGTTCAGTGAGTACGTCTTGTCCTGTTCGAGCCACTGCTCTATCGTGACCGCTTTCTGGTAGACTGTGGCGTCGTCCTCGACGAGGTTGTCGGTGAACCCCTCGACGCGGTCGGGTACGTCGTCGGGAAGCCGCGCGTATCGTCTGGTAATCTCCGCCGGATAGTCCGTGCCGGCGGATTTGAGGACGTTCTCGTCCTGGGGTGGGCGGTGACTCACACCGACGTAGGACGTGCCAGCAGCCAGCGGTTCCTGTGCGCGGAAGGCTCGCTGCTCGGTCACACCGATGTCAGACCGACCGACGATGGTGTTGGGCCGCCAGATTGTCGGGAGTGCGCCGGCAGTCTGGTTGAGCGTCACCTCGTATTCGATGCGTTCACCCTGAATGGTGTCGCCTCGTATCGGCTCGTCGAGCGGGGAGACGCCTCCGGTCTGTCGCCAGCCGTCGCCGGTATAGCCGTCGTATGCACCGGTTCGCCAGTAGGCTGGCTCTGGACTGGTGACGGTGAAGTGGACGGTGTTGCTCTGTGAGCGGAAGGCGTTCCCGCTGCCGCCGACGCCGGTTTCGCCGCCGACATCGGTCGAGCTTCCGGGGTTGAGTGCACCGAAGCCACTGCCGCCACCGCCGGCACCGATACCGGTACCGGAGCCGTTGCCCGAGGGCTGACTGTCGAGGCGCTGCTGGGCCTCTCCGGGGTTGATATCGTCGGTTGGCAGTGCAGACATCGCTGGGCTGTCGGCGACGCCGCTGGTGAGAGAGGGCACCAATCCTCCGGCGAGGACGAGCGCGAGGACGCAGCAGACAACCAGCAGGATACGTACCAGACGGGAGTATCCCCCGTCTGTGTCGGACGCTTCTGGAGCCATTGTCAGGACGACGCGTGTCACGCGAACGATTGTACCCGACGCTGATAACGATAACGACACCTGCGCCGCGTCAGAGTTACGGCGCAGCCACCCGAATCCAGTGTATGGACGCCCATCTCAGGGCCGGTATCGCCATCTACAACGCCGGCGGCTACCACGCCGCCCACGACGCCTGGGAGGCCCACTGGCTCGACCTCGACTCCGGCACCGACGACGAGCGGTTCCTCCACGGACTCATCCAGTTCACCGCCGCTGTCTTCCACGCCCGCAACGGCAACTGGTCTGGCGCGACCGGTCTCGCCGACAGCGGCCGCGAGTATCTGGACGGACTCGACGCGACGCACCGCGGTGTCGACATCGCCGCAGTCCGGTCGTATCTCACGGAACTGGCAGACGACCCCGAGATTATCGAACGCCGGCCACCACTGGTTCTCTCCTTCGAGGGTGACCGACTCGGCCCGACCGACCTCGATTTCGACTCGACGGCGGTCGCCGCCGAGGTACTCGCAGAGGAACACGGCTACGACGAGAGTGTCGTCGAAGACGCCATCCAGTACGCCCGGGCAGACCTCGCGGACGGACAGGCGGAGAGTCCGTTCATGACCTTTCTTTTCGATTTCGTGCGCGACCCCGAGAATCGTGGCCTCATCGCACAGCGACTGGGTGAACACGTACAGCGCCGGCGGAGTCGAGAAGAAGATGTCGAGGGACTGTTCGATTGACCGACGCCTTTGTCGTGTGGTCGGATGTGGCTTGATCTTCAAAAAGAAACCAAGGCGGATTCCCCGTCCCACCGCGCGCGGTCGTTGACTGGCTACTAACGTCTCGTTGCTGTGTGACGACATGAAAATAATTCCGCATACAATCGGGTTGCAGAATTGGTTTTGGCAACAAGTACTATATTTCTGTGACTTGTTCCCTGGCTTGTTATGGCAATGAATCGTCGGCGGTATCTCACAACTGTTACGGCGGCAGTCGGCGGCCTCGGGCTTGCTGGATGCTCAAGCAACACTGACGAGAGTGAAGGAAGTACTCGTACTGACACTCCGGATTCTGACTCCACTGACACTGCAACTGGAACCGCTCTTAGTACCGCAACCGAAGGTTCCCCCGAGACTGCGACTGAAGGTTCCCCCGAGACTGCGACTGAAGGCTCCCCCGAGACTGCGACTGAAACCCCTCCGGAGACTGCAACTGAAACCCCTCCTGAGACTGCGACTGAACCAGAACCTCAGTACGCTATGAGTTCTAGACAAAATCTGTTCCTCTCTCTGAGCGCATTTCCAGATGGATGGGTCAGAGATGATAGTTTGAATGATAGCTTCGACGCTGTGTTTGCCAATAGCGACAGGTCAGTCATCGTATTGCTAGCGGTCGAAATCTTTGCGGATGTTGCGGGAGCGGAAGATCGTATTCAACGAGCCAAAGCAGGGGTGTCTGAGGTAAACGACTACGATATTGCTGATGACTCATTTTGGACAACTACGGATTCCCTTGCGTCTACCCTATTCCGAGACTCAAATGCTGTCGGACAGGTGGCTGCGGTTCACGAACCCAACTCAGAACTTGTTCCTGATTCCGAGCGCTCCAGACAGTATGCGCGGGATATGTACGAACACTGGAAAACTGTGTGACTGCATTCAGAAATCCGACACTCTGAGTTCGAGGTTGTTTACCGAGCGCTTGCAGAGGTAACTCGTTTCATCGCACTGCACCAGAGAACTGGCGGCTCGAACATTCAACCCCCTGATTTCGTGTGGAACGACCTCCCTGACTGAAACTCCGTGAGTTCGGAAATGCGGTCTTCGAGTTCCTCGATTTCCTCACGGAGTTCGTTGGCTTCCTCGCCCTCTGTCTCCGCCAGCCTATCCTTGAGTCCCTGTAGGCGTGTCTCCTTCTCTTCCTCGTCCACGTCGGCCTTCCGCACGTACTCGCTCTCTTCGATTTCGTACACGTCGCTCTCGGAGAGTTCCGTTACATCGAGGGCGTCGTCTACCTTGCTCGAATCGACAGTGGTCAAGCGTTCACGTTCGATACCAGCGGCCTCGAAGGCGTTCAGCACCAGTTCATCGTCTTTCAGCGACCGGTTCTTGCGACTCGTCCGTTGCACTGACCCGAACTGGCCGGACACCGGCTGGTCGTGGTGAAGCCGGTCGAGCAAGATACTCCGAATTTCTTTCCGTAGGTCGTTTGCATTCCGTTGAACGTCCGATAGCAATGTGTAGAGGTTCACCAGCCCCGGCGTCTCTACGTCTTCGGGCGTGGTCACATCATGTCGTTCGAGGGCGTCGATAAGCAACAGAGCGTCACTGTAGACCGCCACGTCCGGCTCTTTACGCTCTTCGTCGACGTCGTCGGTGCCTCCTTTCGCTTCCACTAACGGCGAGCCTGTCGGCGTCTCGCTTTCGGTTAGCGTCCCCTCACGGTCGTCAATCTCGAAGCGGGG
The DNA here is from genome assembly GCA_964520265.1 of uncultured Halobacteriales archaeon. GTDB lineage: Archaea > Halobacteriota > Halobacteria > Halobacteriales > Haloarculaceae > Salinibaculum. Next base: position 11,384 of record CAZFOF010000044.1, read on the forward strand.
ATGAAGAGACAGTACGGTTGCATACGGTTCGGCGTCCATAGGGAGACGGTCGAGGTCGAACTCACCACGGGCGTCTTGGATACGACGATATAGCGTCTCGAACTGGTCGCGCTGAAGTGGAATCGTCTCGTCATCGTCCCGGTACTGAATCAGGATACGAGGTTCCTGAACGTCGGTGACGCGAAACGCCTTCCGCGAGAGTGGGGTAACGAGAATCGCGTCCGAAGGGAGTTCTTCGACGTTATCGAGTAGGTTGTTCCACGACGTTCCGAAGGTCATGCGAACGGGTACGAACGTGGTAGGGTAAAACATTCAGGTACCGTCCACAGACCGACCCACACTCCCGTCTCATTTCGTATACAACAATATGAGGGTGCGCGAAACAGGCGAGATAGCCGAAAAATCTGATACCTTCAGTTCTCGGTAACGACCTTCTCCTCGCCGTCCCACTCCGCGGAGTTGTCCCGCGGGTCGTAGCCAAGCGCCTCCTTGGCGCGTTCCAGCGAGTAGTACTTGCGGTCGTTATCGGAGAAGAATACGCCGGGGATTGCCGGGTCTGAAGCCGCTGTACGGCT
>CAZFOF010000045.1:0-11593 GCA_964520265.1 uncultured Halobacteriales archaeon
TCATCGTACACGAGCCAAGCGGGAACGGGCCGCTCTCGACGCCGTAGTTCATCTGCGAGAGTCGCGTGTAGTGGCGTGCGAGTTCGGGTTCGGCCAGTTTCGGCAGTGTCACCGAGTCACGCGTCAACTCGTCTGGCAGCGGCGAATCCTCACCGACTTCGACCGTCGTCGTGTCTTTCTCAGCCAGCAGCGGTTCGTACTGGTCGTCCTCCGACCACCGGGCCTGTGAGTATCTCATCCTGCAGCCTCCGCGACCGCTGCGACCAGTCCATCGACGTGTCGCTCGTTGGTCTCCGTGACACAGAACTGGAGGAGATGGTCGTCGATGGCGTGAACAGCGTAGCCGGCCTCTGTGAGGTCGTCGGCGACGGCAGGTGCGGGGCGGTCGACGCGGGCGACGAACTCCCGGAAGTGATGGCGGTCGTGGATTGGCGCGTCGACGCCGGTCACCCCGTCCAGCCGCTCGGCGAGGTTACGCGCCCGAACGACGGCGTCCTCGGCAAGAGAGACCAGTCCATCGGGGCCGAGGCTGGCGACGTGCATCGCAGTTCTCAGCGCCACCCATGCCTGGTTCGTACAGATGTTGCTCGTCGCTCGCTCGCGGCGGATGTGTTGTTCGCGGGTCTGCAATGTCAGCGTGTACGCTCGCCGACCGCTGGTGTCTTCACCCGCACCGACGAGACGACCCGGTACCTGCCGGAGGTACTCCTCGCGGGTGACGAACAATCCCAGCCCCATCCCGTAGGCCGTCCCCAGACCGAGCGTCGCGGCGTCGCCGGTGACGATATCCACACCCACGTCGGCCGGCCGTTCGAGCAATGCCAGTGCGACGGGGTCGGTGCCCAGACAGAACAACGCGTCGTGGTCGTCCGCAAGAGAACCCACCGCCGACAGGTGTTCTTCGATGGTGCCCCGAATTGTCGGATTCTCGGCGTAGACCATCACCACCTCGTCGTCAAATGCCGCTGCCAGTGCGTCGACATCGACGTTGCCGTCGTCCATCGGATAGGTCTCGACTGTCAGGTCGGCACCCCGAGTGTACTGGCGAAGGACGGAGTCATCCGCGTCCCGAAGGCCCTCAGGGACGAGGACGCGTGACCCGTCTGTGCGACGGACACGTGCAGCGAGTGTCGCCGCCTCACCCAGCGCCGTCGCGGCGTCGTGGACGGAACAGTTGGCGACATCGAGTCCGGTCAACTCGACCAGCATGGACTGGTACTCGAACAGCGCCTGGAGGAATCCCTGTGCCACCTCTGGCTGGTACTGCGTGTAGGAGGTGAGAAACTCCTGGCGGTCGGCGAGGTGGTCGACCAGGGAGGGAACGTAGTGGTCGTAGTGTCCCCGCCCAAGGAACTCGACGAGGTCGTCGTTGCGGTCGAGCAACGCCTCGGTCTGTCGTCGAGCGGTTCGCTCGCTTTTGGCCTCGATACCGAACTCCCCGTCGAATGCCACCGCCGGCGGAATATCGAACAGCGCCTCCTCGCTGTCGACCCCGACTGCATCGAGCATCGCCTGCGTCTCCACGGCCGAGTGGGGCGCGTACGGACTCCCACTGTCGTGTCCATTCATGCGTCTCTTGGCCGGTCTATGGCCAGGCCGTACCAAACAGTTTCGGGTCACGCCCCCGTGGAACTGGTTGTGGCTTGTTTACACCACTCAGTGGGACAGTCCAACGGGATGGCTTCTTGATACCTCCATTTGTCGGTTTGCGTGCGCCGGCTTGCGGCGCGTCGTGGGTACGTCCGTTGCCACCCACCACCAACCGTTACGACCGCGTTCCCGGGCTGTCGAACAATTCTCTCCCCCTTCCCGGGTCGTGGCTTTCTCACACGAGTGCCAGGAAGACCGTCTCTTGTTGTGAGAGGCAGGAGCAGTTGCCCGATTCGATATATCCACATGGAGTTTACAAGAGAGATGTGTACCGTCTACTCTCGAACTGCAAATCGACGCAAAAACAGCCGTCTCACTCGATTTGCTCGCGATACTCCGCCGGCGAGAGCAAGTCGTCGAGGTCGCTTGCGGTCTCCAGTTCGAGAAGCCACCCGTCACCGTAGGGGTCGTCGTTGACGAGTTCCGGCTGGTCGAGCAACTGCTCGTTGACGGCAGTGACCGTCCCGCCAACCGGTGCGTAGATGTCCGAGACTGCTTTGATTGACTCGACGACGCCGAAGGCTTCCTCGGCGTCGAGTTCCTCGCCGACGTCGGGGAGTTCGACGAAGACCACGTCACCGAGTTCGTCCTGTGCGAAATCACTGATACCGACCCGCACCGTCTCACCTGCTTCACGCGCCCACTCGTGTGAGTCCAGATACCGAAGGTCGTCGGGCACTTCGTAGCTCATGAGAGAAATGGTGTCGCGGTGGTACGTGCTTTCTTCGGTTCGTCGCGGATGACGACACGAACCTGTTCCTCCGGTGTCGCGTATTCGACGGGAAGGTAGGCAAGCGCGATTGGCTCACCCAGCGTCGGACTCATCGTCCCGCTGGTGACCTGACCGAGATGGTCGCCATCCGGAGTGGTCACCTCGTACCCCTGGCGTGGCACACCGCGGTCGAGCAACACCAGCCCGACCAACTCCTCGTCGTGTCCCTCGGCAGCGATTCCTTCGAGGGTATCGCACCCCACGAACTCGGTGTCGAGATCGACGACGAACCCGATGCCCGCCTCGTAGGGTGTGCGAGGGTTCTCCTCGGGGTCGAAATCCTGTCCAGAGAGCAAAAAGCCCATCTCGATGCGCAAGGTGTCCCGAGCACCGAGTCCGCAGGGCTGGCAGTCCAAACGCTCCCAGACTGTTTCGGCCTCCTCCCAGGGACAGAGCACCTCGAAGCCGGGTTCGCCGGTGTAGCCGGTGTTGGCGACGAAGGCGTCGACGCCGGCAACCGCACCGGCAGCGATGTCGAATTTGCCCAGCGCGTCGAGTTCGAGTGTCGTCTCGGCACCGAGTAGTGACTGGGCGTCTGTCCCCTGGATTGCAAACATCGCATACGCAGTCGTCGCGTTGTCGACTGTCGCGTCCAGTCCCCACTCGTCGCGGTGGCTGACCCAGCGGTCGTACATCTGGCCGTCGTGGCCGGCGTTTGGAATAAACAGATACGCGTCCTCGGCGTCTGCAGGCAGGTTGTACACCACGGTATCGTCGAGGATGACGCCATCCTCGTCCGTGATGGCGGCGTACTGGGCCTCCCCGGGGTCGAGTGTGGCCACGTCGTTGGTCGTCAGCCGGTTCAACAGTTCCTCCGCATCGGGCCCGGAGACGGTAATCTGGCCCATGTGGGAAACGTCGAACTTGCCGACGGACTCTCTGACCGCGGTGTGTTCGGTTCGAATCGAATCGAACTCGACGGGCATCTCCCAGCCCCCGAAGTCAGTGAACTGGGCCCCGCGCTGGTCGTGTACCTCGCGCAACGGCGGCTCACGGAGTGTCATGGCTGTTCTGTCGCCTCCCTGCGCCCTAAGTCTGTGGGGACGAGCAGCGACGACCAGTAGTATAAATCGTATGTCGCGATAGCAAATCCGGTCAGTGGCGCTGCCTCTATCTGCTTGGTTGTCCATTTCAAGGGCGTCTCGTCGTCCAAATGCAAATCACGAGCGTTTCGTGTCGTTCGAAATTGAATCAGACAAAGACGCCGCTGTCGAGACCGACAGCGAGAGAAGGTACGTCACACGCAGAGCGCAGTCGTCAGTTCGACGTCTCGGTCGGAGTCTCCTCGTGGCCGTCAGGGACGGGTGTCGTCTCCCTCTCCGGATGGAAGCCATAGAGCGTGATACTTTTGTACTGGACAAACGCGGCATCAACTTTCCCGACTTCGAATGTGATGCTATCGCCTTCGGAGAAGTCACCGGAGAGCTTCTCGTCGAGAGAGACTGGAGTTCCGCCGTCCTCACCCAGCAGAATTACCTTTACCTCGCTCGCGTCGAGCGAAGCACCGCCGTCGTGGCTGAGTGTGGGATTCTCTGCTGGAAGCGACATCGACAGCGACACGTCGGGTTTCACCTCGGTACGAGCAATCGGTCTGCGCCGAGACTGGACGTGAACAGACACGTCCGCACCAAATTCAAGCCCCGACAGCGTCACCGAGTCACCGTCGCTGACTGTCTCCGAGTTGTCGCTCCACTGGGTCGCTGCAGTCTCGCGCTCGACGCGAATCTCGAAGGTGTCGGCCGGGTACGACTGTTCGAGATCGAGTGTCAGCGTCAACTCACCGTCGTCGTAACTGAAGTTCACGTCTGCCGGGTGCGGCGGTCGTTCGAAGTTCTCGAACATCTCGTCGTCGTACTCAACGACCACCCGGGAGGCGTTGGCGATGTCGAGGGAGACTGTGTCACCGTCGGTGAACTGCCCAGACACCTTCTCGGAGAGCGAGATTTCGTCGTGTCTTCTCTCCATAACAGCGAGCTTCATCTTGTCCGGGTCGAGTGGATCACCGCCGTCGTGTGAGAGGGTCACTCCCTCACCCTCGAAGTCCATCGACAGTTCCGCGTCTGGAAGCACGGTCGTCTCTCGAATCTGGGTATCGCCGAGGTAGACAGCGACTGTCGACGAGGGTTCCGGTTCCGTGAGAGTGAGCGACAGCGGTTTCTGTTTACCGTCGCCTGAGGTACTGAACGTCTTGTCTACGGGGTCACCGTCGACGCGAACCTCGAAGAGATCGGTGTTGATGGACTCGTCGCTCCTTGGGAAGAGTCTGACAGTCACCCCCTCACCCTTCTGCTCGAAATCGACGTGTGCCGGAAGCGGTGCATCCGTGCTGTAAATCTGGGATTGGTGGTCTGTTCCTTCCCAGCCGACGCGGATGACCTGTCCCGGGTCGACGTTTTGAATCGTCGCCGACGTGCCAGAACTGACTGTCTCACCGCTCCAGGGCTGGAGTGTCCGTTCCATCTGTTCATCGGGTGGGCCCGCGCGAGGCTCCGCACGATTCTCCGTCGTGAGTCCCACGTAGACCTTGTCGCCGTCGAGTTCGAGGCCGTGCTGGTAAGTGAGCGTGAGTTCCCGGGCCTCCATGTCGTACGCTTCCTCAAATTCGAGGCGGTGGAGAAGCCGTGTTGATGTACCGCCACTGTGATCCTCGCCCTCGTAGGAGAGGGTAACCTGGAGTTGCGGTTCAAGCGCGTCTTCCTCGATGTAGATAGTGTCGCTGGCACTGAGTTCGTCCTTCCCGTCGGCCCAGATTGCCGGGTCGTATGGCTCACCGTCGACTTTCAGCGTGAGATTATCGACGGACATCGAGCCCTCGCCTCTGAGGCCGATTTCCATGCGGTTGGCCGACTCGTTGTACTCGCCCCTCCCGAGTCGTGGTGTGTCCTCCGGCGGGGGCGCGTGTTGTGTTCGGTCGAAGGCAACGATAGCCATATTCTCCTCGAAGGTGAACGAGGAACTGGTGTCGGTGGGCACTGACGACGTGAGTGAGTCTTTCAGCGATGTTTGCTTCTCTTCGTCGAGGGTCACGTTGTCGCTCAGGACGAAGACACCTTTCGTCCGGACAGTCGACTCGTTGAGGCGCTGTGTCCCGACTGCAACGCGGTTGAGGTCGTCCTCCGCCACCGGGAAATCATCGGGAAGATTTGTGCCGGGCGTAAATCGAACCGACTTGTAGCCGTCGAGTTTGCCAAGCGAACGCTCGATGGACGGATACCCTTCGAGAAGTCCCGTCTCGCTGTCCTCATCGGTCGCCGATAGGACAGTCCCAACAGTCTCTTTGTCGGGGTGCGCGACAACCATCGTCGGCGACACGGCGACGACTTTGTTGTTGATTCGATACAGCGAGTACGAACCCTGGTCTTCGATGTGGTTGGTGTCGCTGAACTGGTCGGTGGCGATGTCGCCTGTCGCGACGGTGAGCCGTTGACGGCTTCGCTGATTGACGGTGACAATCCACGAAAGCGTGGACTCTCCTGTCGAAAAACCCATCCCGTCGTATTGCGCCATCGGGAGGTCATTAGTCGCGTCCTGTTTCGCGACGATAATTCGGGACTCGTCTGCGACGACACTCGCAGGAATCGTCTCCAGTACCGACCGCAGGTCGTTCGGAATAGCCGAGTCGCCATCTGCTGTCGGTGTCTCCGAGTCGTTCGAGCCACCGGTAACGCATCCGGCAGTGCCGAGAAGGAGGGCTGTACCGGTCGTCTTCAAAAGTGTTCTGCGGGGAACGTCCATGTACTATGGGTTGACAACATGAAATAAAAGAGCTGTGGAATTTTTGAGAGTTTGAAAACCGGTGGAATAGAGGGTGTGACACTTCGTCACGAGACAGAGTCTCTCCGACCGATACTCGTTTTGGGAATCGCAGCGTAGGCACAGCCATGGCCAGGCTCTGGGAGCGGTGGGTGATGGGACTGGTCGGCATCGCGGTGTTCGTCGTCTACGCAAGCGCCGCTCTCGGGGGGTATCTGCTGTTGTCGTGGCTGTTCGCAGAGCCACCCGACCTGCTGGTCGCACTCGGGGTCGGTGCCGGGGTGACCGTGCTGGCAGGCTATCTGAGCTATCGGTTCGGCACCGCCCGACTCCTCGATGGGCTGCAAGCACAGGAACTCCCGCGTGCCCGGGCACCCGCCGTCTACCGTCGACTCGACCGGCTCTGTGCACAACTCGATGTCTCGCCGCCGCCAATTCTGGTCGCCGATCTGGGCGCGCCGAACGCACTGTCAGTCGGTGGCCCCAGTCGGGGCCGTATCGTCGTCGACCGGTCGCTATTGGAGTTGCTCACCATCGAGGAACTGGAGGGGATTTTGGCACACGAACTGGCACACATGGAGGGGTACGACACCTTTCTCCAGACGCTGGCGGTGAGTCTGCTACGGACTGTCGGGGGCCTGCTCTGGTTGCTGTTGTGGCCGCTTGTCGTGCTCCTCTATGGCACCGACCGGGCGATGGCGTGGATACGGGGACGGCCGACCGACCAGCAACCGAGTTGGGCCGGACAACTACAGGTCGTCGTCCAGGTACTGGTCAGTATCCTGTTGAGTCTGCTCACGCTGGTCTTTTTCGCGTACTCACGCCGACGGGAGTTCAGAGCCGACCGACGGGCGGCCGCAGTGACGGGTCACCCTGTCGCGCTTGCGCGTGCGCTGTCGAAGATACACCGGGCAGCAAATCCAGACTGGGGAGTCAAATCACTGCTGTACATCCACGGCGACGAACAGACAGAAGACAGCCTCAGACGCCTGTTTTCGACACATCCACCGGTCGAGGAGCGTGTCGAAGCGCTGCTCGCACTCTCGGCCGACCAGCCAGGAAAACAGTATCTCGACCGGCTGCGACCATGAACCGGCCGGTTCGGGACGGTGCGTCAGCGATAAGCCACCCGACCCCGAACGGGTGGTATGGAACTGCTGGGCCGTCTCCTGGGGGAGGAAACAAAGCGCGTCGGCCTGTTTGTCGACGGGCCAAACGTGCTCCGCGATGAGTTCGATGTCGACCTGGACGACCTGCGAGAAATCGCCGAACAGGACGGGCCACTCGCGCTCACGCGACTCTATCTCGATGAACACGCGACACCCAAACTCATTCAGGCGGCCGAGGCACGGGGCTATGAAGTGATTACGACCAGCGGCGACGTAGATGTTCGTCTGGCCGTCGACGCGACGGCAGCGGTGGTCAAAGAGTCACTCGATGTCCTCGTCGTCGCCTCCCGGGACGCCGATTTCAAGCCGGTGCTCGAACGCGCAGCAGAGGAAGGACTCCGAACGGTTGCCATCGCTCCCGGAGCGTATGGACGGTCGGACGCGCTGCGCAACGCCGCACAGCATGCGGTGACGATGGAAAACTGAGACTGGCCGAGTCGAACTGTTTTTGCGGCCGCCTCCCCCATCGGGAGATATGACCGCGTTCGAGCCGATTCTCGACAATCACCTGCATTTAGACCCCGTCAACGGCCGCGGCGTCGAGGCTGCCGAGGACTTCGCCAACCGCGGCGGCACGCATCTGCTCGTGCTCAACAAACCCTCCTGGAATCTCGTCGACGACATCGGCGACGAGTCCGCGTTCCGCGAAACTTTCGAACTCACCATCGAGGTGACTGAAGCCGCAAACGACGTGCTCCGCGGGAAAGCCTGGCCCGTGCTGGGCGTCCACCCGGCGTGTATCTCCAAACTTGTCGGCCGGGGACACACTCCGGAGGAAGCCCGCGACCTGATGCAAGCGGGACTGGACATCGCCGCCGAGTTCGTCGCCGACGGGCCGGCACTGGCGATCAAAAGCGGTCGACCCCACTACGATGTCGAGGACGACATCTGGGCGGCGTCGAACGAGGTGATGCGCTACGCATTCGAACTCGGGGCGGAGACAGGCTGTGCCGTCCAGCTTCACACCGAGGGCGGCGAGGACTTCACCCAGGTCGCCGAGTGGGCACAGGACTGCGGCCTCCCACGCGAGCGCGTCGTCAAACACTTCTCCGACGGCGGCGTCCAGGGACCGATTCCGAGCGTCATCTCGTTCAAAGAAGAACTCGAAGTTGTCTGCGACCGGGACGTCCCCTTCATGATGGAGACGGATTTCATCGACGACCCCGACCGACCGGGTGCGGTGCTGGGGCCGAAAACCGTGCCGAGTCGCGTCGAGTGGCTCCTCGAAGAAGGCTACGAGGACGCCATGTACCGGGCACACGTCGAGACGCCCGCCCGCGTCTACGGAATCGACACGAAAGCGACCCTCGACGGAGATGGCGATGGGTGAGACACCGCCACGGTGTCCCGACTGCGGAGTGACGGTGGAGGCGATGACACTCCGGAGCAGCGGCGGCCACAAGCTCACGTTCGTCTCCGAGGAGAGGGATTACTCGGGAAAATCGGCGTGAAACAGCGTTTCGAGGGCCAGACCTACGTCTGCCCCGAGTGCGGGCTTGCCCGACTGTACGCCGAACTCGAAGCAGACTGACAGTCGCACTGACTCACAGCTACCTGTGCGAAAGCCCACGGCTTGCGGTGGATAGCTGCCAGCCGGTTTCTCCTCACGTACGAGCGAGACACTCTGAGGATGCCGTCGTCTGACCTCCAGCCAGCCCAGGAGATTTTTATTCACAGCCCAAAAATGTCTATTTGAATGACACAGCTCCCGACCGAAGAGCGTTTTCTCGACCCGCAGTTCGGCCGGAAGTACATCGGCTACCCCGCAATCAGTCTCGTGGTGCTCGGTGTGTTGCTGTTGCCCGTCTCGGAGCAGTCGGCTCTCGGTATGTTCATGATGGCTGTCGGGTACGTGATAGTCGGCATTGGATTCCTGACAACACTGCTCTACAGACGCCGCTTCTAGCATGGTGCGGGAGCAACTGGCGAACCTGGTCGGAAAGTTCGGGCTCATGTTCGGTGGGTTCATGCTGATAACCGGCGGTGGCGCGCTCGTGGTGTACGGGGGATTGACGTTCTACCTGGGCGTTCCGGGTGGGAACGACCTGTCGGCGCTGGAGCCACTTCACCGGGTCGTCGCGCCGATGGTCGAATCGTGGCTCACCTACGTCGTGGTCGCGGTGGGGGCTGCCGGATTCGTCTTCGAGATAAAGCGAAACGGACTCCAGATTAGCGACGACAGACTACTCGTCGAACGTGAACGCGAGTGGCGTCGAGAGAAAGCACAGGAAAGCGATGTCTGGCGACCGCCAGAAGAAGATAGAGAGGGCAAAAGCGTCTACGAGAAACTCCGCGAGGAGCAGGCAGAGAGTGGGCTCGTGCTCTGGAGTGACGAACTGGTCGGGGAAAAGCCGCCCCGCATCCGGGGTGAAGTGCGAAACACGACGCGAGCGGAGTACACCGACGTCCAGATGGCAGTCCAGTTCATCGACGAGACAGGTGACGTCGTCGACACCGGTGGTGCGACACGCAAGGAACTCTCACCCGGCGACGCATGGCAGTTCGAGGTCTTCGGACGCGACGCCGGCGACGCGGTGACGTACAGGATAAGCAGACCGACGGGAAATCGCGACCGCACGTAAGGCTGTCGCCGGTCGTTCGCAGGAGCGACGACCGCTCGAAACAGCCAGACTTCTGCCCGTGCGATGTGCAACGACAAAAAACGGGTGCGAAAGTCATAACCCCCGAGGCACGTAGGGGAGCATATGAGCAACCCGCCGGGGGAATACTACACAGAAGAACGTTGGCAGAACTGGCTGGACAGATTGCGCGAGGAAGAGGTCGACCCGGAGGACGAGGACTCCGGCCGTCTGCTGTTGAATCTTCAGGATGATACCGCAATCGCAGTGGCGAAGATTCTCACCGACTTCGACGACGGTGAACTCGACGGCGAGCAAGCACTTTCGGAACTCGAGCAAATTGAGGAGACAGTCCTCGCAGAAGTCGAGTTCGACGACGAGGACAAAGCGATGTTCATCGACGGCGTCCAGACCTCGCTGATGTGTGTCTTCTATGCGGCCCAGGAGTACATCGCCGGCGGGCCGGCCGAGGACGGCACCATCGAGGAGTACGTCCAGGCCGCCGCCGACGCCGAGGCCGAAGAAGACCTCGACGCTGCGCTGGGCTACTGCGTCCAGGCTGGGACACTCATCATCGACGGCGAAGAGATGGACATCAGCATGGCCGAGGAACTGGACTTCGGCTTCGTCGCTGAGTGGGTCAACGGGCTGGATAGCCTCCAGACGGCGATGAGCGACCCCGAGGTCGTCGAAGAAGAAGACGAGGCGTAGGCCCGCGGATTCTTAACGGCGGCCCTGTAAGTCTCGGCAATGTCGCTGCGGGACGACTCTCGAGGACAGGCCGTCCAACTTGCTGCCCTCGTTCTTTTCGGTGCAATTGTCATCTGGCTGTCGTCTTATCAGGCGTTTGTCGTCCCAGACCAGAACCGCGAAGTCGAGTTTCGCCACAGTCAGGAAGTACAGAACGACCTTGAACAACTCCACAGAGCGATAGACTCACTCGCCGACGGAGGACAACTCGAATCGGTCGCCATAGAACTCGGAACGACCTACGCCGACAGAGTGTTGTTCGTCAACCCCGGGCCGGCGTCGGGGACAGTAGAGACCGTTGGCACGACAGACACCGCGGTGAACGTCTCGATTCGCAACGCCAGCGCACCGGGCGATGCCGGTGACTTCTGGAACGGCACTGCCCGCAACTATTCGACTGGAGCAATCGTCTACCAGCCCAGATACAACGTCTACGAGAATCCGCCGACGACCGTCTACGCAAACAGCATCCTCTACAATCGATTCGACGGCGGGAACATTACGGTCGCCGGCCAGAGCCTCGTCGACGACGACACGCTATCACTCATCGCGCTGAACGGGACGCTGTCGGAATCACGAGTGCGGAGTGTCTCCGTCGATGCACGTGTCCGCAGTGCCTCGACCGAACAGGTGACGGTCACGAACGTCTCTGCCGGAGAGAACGTGACACTCGCCGTACCGACGAAACTCAGTGAGAGCGAGTGGGAGAGCCTGCTCGCCGACGAACGAGTGAGTTCGGGTGGACACGTCTACAACGTGACGACAGAACCGCTGTCGGGGACGGAGTTCCGGCAGGCGGTCATCCGACTGGAGGCAGGCGTCAACTACACGCTCCGGATGTCCCGCGTCGGCGTCGGAACGAACGTCGGAGAGAGCCCGCCAGAAGCCTACGTCACCAGAACCAGCGGCAACGGCAGCGT
>CAZFOF010000046.1:0-11420 GCA_964520265.1 uncultured Halobacteriales archaeon
TCGTAGGCGTCGGGCGCGACCAGCATCGTCTGGAGGACGTAGTTTTTCGGGACGCCGCCGCCGACGACCAGCGCGCCGGCTTCTTCGGCATCGAATGCCTGGTCGGTTATCGTGTCCATATCCGCCAGCGCGTCGAGTGAGAAATCCGAGGTCTGTGAGTACATCCACGCCTGAATGCCGAGGACGGAGTCCTGTACGGCCGGACAGTAGATTGGCACGTCGTGTTCGGCGGCCGCTGCTGCGACGCCGGGGGATTCCTCGATATCCTCACGTTCGTTGACAGCGCTGTTTGCCTGTCCCAGTTGTTCGGTGAGGCGCTGGATGCTGACGGTGCCCTCCTCGGCAAGCGTCGGGAACACTTCCTCCCGGAGGTGTGTCTCGAAGGCCGCGAAGTGTTCCTGCGGGAGATAGACGTTGTAGATACGGTCGACTCCTTCCTCGCGAAGCTGTTCGTCGTGTTCGCGCATCGTCGTCCCGTCGGTGGCTGCCCCGTCGTGCTCTCCTGACTCCCCGGCGTGTGCACTGGGTGGTTCGGCGTCGCCGTGGTGGTGTTTCCCGCCGATTGCCTCGATGGCGTCGTGGGTGAGGTTGGCACCCGTCGTGACGAGTGCATCGACGTAGCCGTCCCGGATGAGGTCGGCAACGATAGCCCGCATTCCGGTCGGCACCATGGCACCAGCGAGTCCGAGAAAGACACGCACGTCGTCGTCACCGAACATCTCCGCGGTGATGTCGACGGCCTCGTGGAGGTCGGCTGCCCCGATTCCGGCATCACCGTAACTCTCTGCGAGGTCACCGACCGTCATCCCACCCCGTACCTGCGCGTGCCCAACAGGGTCGTGGTCGAACGTCTCGCGGTCTGTATCGTCTGTCATTGCTCGGTGGTGGGAGGTCGGCGGGTTTCAACGGCGCGGTTTTGTGGCAGAGCGAGTCGCGCCGAGGGTGCCATTTCAGAGTCCCGTCGGATGAGAGAGATATGTCGTCTCCAGTTCCCAGTCGTCGAGCAGTCCCTGGAGTGCGCGCACGCCGAAGGTTTCCGTCGCGTAGTGGCCGCCCAGCACCACGTGGATACCCGCCTCGCGAGCCTCGTGGTAGGCGAACTGCTTGCCCTCGCCGGTGACGAGCGCGTCGGCGTCGGCCTCGATTGCTTCGTCCAGCCAGTCGACGCCGCTCCCGGTGACGATTGCCACGTCGGTAATCTCGCTCGGCCCGAAATCCAGCAGTTGGACGGATTGCTCGCCCGTCGCCAGTTCCTCGGTGAGTGTCTCCTGGAGTTGCGACGGTGTGAACGCCGCCTGTGCCGTTCCCTGCTGGCCGATGAACTGGTCGCCCATCGACCCGAAGGGAGCGCGGTCGTCGAGGTCGAGTACGTCTGCGACACCGGCGGCGTTGCCGAGGGACTGGTGGCCGTCCAGCGGGAGATGCGAGACGTACAGCGCCATGTCGTGTTCGAGCAGCGGTGCGATGCGGCGGTAGTGTTTCCCTGTCAGTCGCTCGATGCCATCCCAGAAGAGACCGTGGTGGGTGAGAAGCATATCTGCGCCTGCGTCGGCCGCTTGCTCGACGGTCTCGACGGCAGCGTCGACGGCGACGGCGACGTGGTCGATTGTCTGCTCGGCGGAACCGACCTGGAGACCGTTCGCGCTGGCGTCGATGCCCGCGAACGCGTCGGTGTCCAGTCTCTCGTCGAGTCGCTCACAGAGGTCTTCACAGCGCATAGCCTCCCGTTCGCGGCGGTGCCTCCTAAGACTGTCTGCTTCGCTGGTCAATCCGGGCGAATCAGTTTGTCGCCGGACTCGTCGATGAGCCCACGGTCGACCGCCAGGTCGATGACCTCGGCACACTCCTGCGACGAGAGGTCGTACGCGTTGGCTGCGACAGTCTCGATTTCGGCGCGCTCGACCGGGAACTGCCGGTTCTGGAGGAGACGCATCACCTTGTTGTATTCCAGCGCCGAGATGCTCATCTGCGCCGTTTCCGACGACTGGCTCTCCGAGTCTGTGGCGTCCTCTGTCTCTGCCTTGGTGTCGTCGGCTTCGGACTGTTCGCTGTCATCACTCTCGGTCTGTTCAGGGGTGTCCTCGTCTGCGTCTGGCTCTGCCGTCGCCGGCTCGGACTCCGCAGTGGTCGGTTCGGACTCCACAGTGGCCGGGTCGGGTTCGCTTTCTGCATCCGGCGTCTCCGAGTCCGATTCGTCTTTTTCGGTGTCGTCGTCTACCTCGAAGGGGTCACTCTCCGATGCGAGTGGATCCGACTCGTCGGCCGCCGTCTCGTTTGCCTCCTCGCCTTCGGCTGCCGCGGAGGCCAACTCGTCTCCGAAGGTGTCTGTCTCGGATTCGGAGTGGTCTGTTTCCTCCTCCGATTCACTGTCGAGAATCCGATTGTCCAGGTCACCGGCCATTGCCGCCACGTCGTCCGCCGTTATGTCCTCTGCTGTGTCGATGGACTCGTCCGTCTCGATATGCTCGCTTGGCTGTGTCTCCTCTGCCTGGGATATCTCCTCGTCTGTTCCACCCGTGTCGTCGCTCTCGCTCTGGTCGGCTGCCTCCTCCGCGCTCTCCGTTTTGCTGTGTTCCTCACCGACTGCCTCGGTCGTCTCACCAACTGTCTCACCCGGCTCGTCGGTCGTCTGTTCTCCGGTGTCGGCAGTCTCGGAGACGGATGGTGACTCGCCTGTCGCAGACGAACCGTCGGCGGCGTCGACGACCGCATCGAGTACCGTCTCCAGTTTCTGGTGACAGGTCGGACAGAGCGTCGCTGTCGTCTCGGCGTGTTCCGTGGAACGAAACTCCGCGGGGACGACCGCATACTCCTGCAGCGGGTCGTCCAGTGCCGTGCCACAGAAGTAACACGAAGAGAGGTGGTTCATGCGCTCACAAACCACGGCCGCCAGTAAAAAGTCCACGGCAGGGCGCTCAACTGTCGGCGTGTGCGTAGACGAACGCGCGCAACAACTTCGCCCCGAGAGCACCCGCCTGCCCGTCGTCGCGGTCGTTGACCTCGACCACGTCGAAGCCGACGGCATCCGACGCGACGGCCCGTACCACCTCGTGCATCGTCGCGGGGTCGAGTCCGAACGGCTCCGGTGTCCCCGTTCCGGGCGCGTACCCCGGGTCAGCGGCGTCGATGTCGACGCTGAGGTACACCTCTGCTCCGTCGAAGTCCGGTTCCCACGACGGAACGTCGCCGGGAGCGACGACTGTCACGTCGGCGTCGGCGGCGCGGTTCCACTCGGTCTCACTGCCGGCGCGGCCACCGAGAATCACCGCTTCCGTAGCGTGGTCGAGTGCGTGTCGGGTGACGGTGGCGTGGCTCAGCGGGTTGCCCGCGTACGACTCCCGGAGGTCGAGATGGGCGTCGAGACAGACGAAGACGTCGGGATCGAGTGCACGGACGGGAGCAATCGAGACAGTGTGCTCGCCGCCGACGACCAGTGGGACGGTACCCTCGTCGGCGTACTCCTTGATGACACCCGAGAGAAAATCGAGATACTCTGCAGCGTCACTCCCCGGCCCGATGTCGCCGTGGTCGTGCACTGCAAGTGCTGAAAAGCACTGTTCAGTGTGCTGGTCGAAGTCCTCGAACGGTTCAGCGCCGTGTCGGACACACCGCGGCCCGAAGCGGGTGCCTGGCTGAAACGTCGTCGACCGGTCAAGCGGCGCGCCCACAAGCGCGTAGTCGGCCTTGCTGCGCTTGACCGCGGCGCCGGGAAACATCAGACGATTTTGCGCTGTGCCTCGTATTCGAGGAACTCGATTTCGTCGTCAGCCGCCAGACTCTCCTCACCGGCGCGCATGACGAAGTTGTCGTAGGTTTCCAGATCCATGACCTGTACCTCGTCGTCGCGAACGTCGATGACCTGCCCCTGTTTTCGGTTGATAATCGGCACCCAGATTTTGGCGTCGACGGGCTGGGAGAGCGAGCGTTTCTTGCCGTCGAAGACACCTTTGGCGTCGATGCGGGCCTTCGCACTGCCGTGTTTGCCCGGCTTGGCCGTCGAATACGAGGTAATCTTACACGGTGTATCCTCGATCATCACGTAGCTACCTTCGTCAAGTTCGCGAACTTCCGTCTGCTGTCGTGGCATGTGCCCGGGTTATCCACCTGCGAGTATAAACGGTTTGGAACGCGCCGGCGTCAGGACTGTTCCTCGGCATCTTCGCCGGTTTGCTGGACGGCGGCGTCGCCGAAGCCGAGCGCACCGCTTGCTCCGTCCTGGCTCTCACGTTGGCGCATCTGCTGGCGGGTGAACTGTGGTTTGGCACGGATGCCACTCTTCGTCCGGAACGAGCGATACAGGAAGCCGGCGACCGCCACCGTCAGCCCGCCTGCAACGCTGATAGCGATGGTCTCTGTTGGCCGGAAGGAGTACAACATCGCCGTCGAGATGGCCCCTGCAGCCAGTGCCAGCCCCAGCACCAACCGCCGTCCAAGCCGTTCGAGATTGCTCTCCGAGTCCTCGATATCCGCGCGGATGTGGAAGTCCTCGCGTTCGACCCGGTCGAGTGCGTGTTCTATCTTCGGCGGGATGCGAACCGAGGATTCGACGGCGTCTCTCCCCTCCTGGACGCGGTCGTCGACGAAGTCACGGACACCTTCCTCGATGTAGCCCTGCTCGCGGAGATACTCCGTGGCGACGGCGATGAAATCAAAGTCCGGGTCGAGTGTGACACACACCCCTTCGACGACCGTCGCGACGCGGAGAACGAGCGCGAGACTCGACGGCAGACGAAGCGGGAACTCGTAGATGGTGTCTTCGACCTGCTGGACAATCTGCTGGACGCGGTACTGTTCGACGTCCTCGCCGCGGGCGTCTGCGATTGCCAGTTCCATCACGTCCGCCATCACTTGCCTGTCGGCCTCCGGTGAGAGCGTCCCCATCTCGATGAGCGTATCGAGGATGGCGTCGATATCCTGTGCCGCGATTGCGGTGTAGAAATCCACGATTTTGTTCTGGATGAACGGGTCGACGTAGCCACTCATCCCGAAGTCGTAGAACACGAGCGTGCCGTCGTCCTGGACGGCCAGGTTGCCGGGGTGTGGGTCGGCGTGGAAGACACCGTCGGAGATAATCATCTTCAGGTAGGCTCGCTGGAGCGTTTCCGCCAACTCCGAGCGGTCGAGATGCTGGACGTCCAACTCCTCGACGTCGGAAATCTTCGTCCCGGGCACGTACTCCATCGTCAGCACACGCCCCGTCGAGTGTGTGCCGATAATCGAGGGAATGCGGATATCCTCGTCGTCACGGAAGTTCCCCCGAATCTCGTTGAGCATCCGTGCCTCGCGGTTGTAGTCCATCTCCTGGCGGATGGTGCGGTCGAACTCGTCGGCGAGTGTCTCCAGCGAGAACGCCTGTGCGTCGCCGACAAAGCGGATGAGCAACGGCAGCGACCAGCGGACGACCTTCAGGTCGGCGTCGACGAGGTCTTTGACGCCCGGACGCCGTATCTTCACTGCGACGGGTTGGCCGTCGACTTCGGCGTAGTAGACCTGTCCGAGACTCGCCCCGCTGATGGCATCCGTATCGAAGTCTTCGAACCTCTCGGCGACCGGGCCGAGGTCATCTTCGAGGACGACCCTGGCCTCCTCCCACGGTGCCGGCGGCACGCTGTCTTGCAGTTTGGCGAACTCGTCGATGTACTCCGGCGGCAACACGTCGGGACGGGTCGACAGCAGTTGCCCGAGTTTGATGAACGTCGGTCCGAGCGTCAACATCGAGTTCAACAGCGAGGCTGCACGTTTGCGCCGTTGCTCGGGTGAGACGTCGCGGGAACTCCCGAAGAGGAGAAACCGGCGACGGTCGCGGGCGTAGGCGATAATCAGCGGGAGAAACTGGTATGCGACGATGACGAACCGCCAGTAGGCGCGCAGATTCACCGTAGCACCTCATACTGTTGGCTGTCGCTTCGTGAAAATATTCGGTGCCTCGGAATGTCGAAATTCTTCACAGACATACAGCCGACAGTATCAGTCATCTATCGGGATTGTCGTCGACGGTGTGGCCGACTGTTTCGGAAGACGGAGTTCGAGGACGCCACGCTCGACGGTGCCGGTGGCGTCGGCACCGGTCGCGTCCGGCGGCAACGGGAGTTCGGCATCCAGAAACAGCGTCCGGTCTTCGTCGACATATCGAAACTCTGCAGGAACGGCTTTCTCGCGACGCGCCTCGATAACGAGTTTGCCACCTTCGACGCTTGCGTCGACCGTCTCGCTGGTCGTCCCAGGAAGGTCGACAACGAGCAAGTACGCTTCGTCAGATTCGAGCAGGTCAGCATGAACGGTATCTGGCAGGTCACGCAACGCGTCACGGAGCGCGGACATAGATGAACGTTGGGAGCGACAAGCGAAAAAGGCCCCGGTACCGGTTGTCTGGACGCTCCGGTCGTCTCATCCGCCGAGGTCGGTCAGCGCGGACACCTGCCACTCTCCGCCCACCTCGTGTTCGTGCCACCGGTGACGCTGTCGGGTGATGCGGATACCGTCCAGCCCGGCGTTGTGACCGGCCTCGACGTCGGTCGGGTCGTCGCCGACCATCACACCGACGTGGCCGTTGTGCCGGACACCGAGGTCACCCATCGCCACCTCCACCGGTCGCGGGTCGGGCTTCCAGCCCAGCGTCTCCGAACAGCAGACGACCGTGTCGAACCAGTCGGCGATGTCCAGCCGGTCGAGAATGGGTTCTGTCAGAAACTCCTGACAGTGTGTGACGATGCCGACGGGTGCATCCAGACCGGTCACGAACTCCGCGGCATCCTCGTAGACGTAGGTCGAATCGGCCCGCGCCAGCGGGTCTTCGACCGCGTGAAACACGTCCCAGAACTGCTGGCGGTCGATTCCGTCCAGTAACTCCGTCCGCGCGTCACCGATACCGTACCAGAGTCGCTCGGCCTCGTGGTCGGCAAACGACCGGCCCAGGCGGTCGCCGACGTCGGCGAACACCTCGTGGATGTACGGCTGCTCGATGTCGACGACGGTGCCGTCGAGGTCTAACAGCCAGAAGTCGTACGTGCGGCCAGTCATCAGGGTCATCAACTACGCCGGTGGCAGATAAGTGCTTTCCGGTCAATATCGCCGCCTATTCCTCGTAGATGTCGTCGAACCGGGTTGCGAGGTCGATGTCTTTCTCGGTGATGCCACCGGCGTCGTGGGTCGTCAGTCGAACCTCGACTTCGCCCCAGGTAATCGTCATCTCCGGGTGGTGCCAGGCGTCCTCGGCGACTCCACCAGCGCCCGAGAGAAAGCCCACGCCATCGAGATAGGAATCGAACTCGTACGCGCGGACGATTTCGTCGCCGTCGCGGTGCCATTCCGCGGGAAGCTGTGCATCGATTTCGTCGTCGGACAGGGTGTCTGCCATATCTCCTCACACGGACACCAGCCCGAAGACAGTTTGGGTGGCGTCAGGACGTGTACGACGGTGATTCGGCTTCGATGACCGAGGAAATCTCTCCCATCTCGTCTTCCAGCAAGACGACAAGGTCATCGAGCGTCAGGATACCGACGAGTTCGTTGCCGTCCATCACGGGCATCCGTCGGATGCCGTGATCGCTCATCCGTTGACACACCTCGAAGACACCGTCACCGATGTCTGCCGTCACCAGGTCGTCGGTCATCAGGTCGCGAGCGAACGTCTCCGTCGGTGACTGTCTCCCGCCGACGACCGCAAGTGTGAGGTCGCGGTCGGTGACGATGCCGAGTGGCTTGTCCCCCTCCTCGATGACGACACTACCGACGCGGTGTGCTTCCATCAAATCGGCCAGGTCGGCTGCCGATGTCGATGGTGACGCCGTTACGAGTTCCTCTTTGTCGCGTGCAATTGTCTCAAGTGTCATTGTGCTCTCCCCCGACGTGTGCCGGGCCGTGTTAGAATACCGCGAGGACACAAAAAGCCGTATTTGCAGGATAGCAGTCGGGTACCGAAATCAAGTTGCGCCTAATCGTCCAGTTGGTTGAGGACGGCCTGTGGAATCTCCTCGCGTTTCTCCTCGGGGATGTCCTCGCGGTTCATGCCGGCGACGAACTCCGGTGGCGGTGACTCTGGCCCGAAGTTCGGGTCGAACAGCTCCAGTGCGGTCTGAATCGTCGACCAGTCGTCCTCTTCGGCGGCGTCGCGCAGGCTACTGGTTGGCGCGGCGAGCAACTGTGAGACGATGGCGTCGGCCATCGACTCGACGACAGCCTCGCCGTCTGCATCAAGGTCGAGTTTCTGGAGTGCCGTCCCGACCTCCTGGGTTTTCACCCGCTCGGCGCTTTCGTACATCGCAGAGATGACGCGGTCTGCCCGCTTGCGCTTGTACTGCGAGAGCAGGCGGTCGAACTCCTCGTCGACGATGCGTTCGACTGCCTGTGCCGCCTGTTCGCGCTGACGGCGCGTCTTCTCGGTGACTGCTTCGAGTCGGTCGAGGTCGTAGACGGTCAGTGAGTCTATCTCCTCGGCGGCGGGTGGGATGTCGCGGGGCTGGGCGATGTCGACGAGGAACGTCTCACCAGCGTCGGCCAGCGTCCCCACGTCGAAGACTGCGGCCGGACTACCGGTCGCCGAGACAACCACGTCTGCTTCCTCGACGGCAGCAGCAAGCGCGTTCAACGCGACGGCAGCGCCCTCGGTATCGACCATCCGCACGACGTGTTCGGCGTGGGGAACGGTTCGGTTCGCCACGAGAATCCGGTCGAGGCGGTCGTCGAGTGATTTGGCGGCCAGTGTCCCCATCTCTCCGGCACCGACGACGAGTCCGGTCGCATTCTGGAGGTGACACTCGTCGGTGATGAGTTGGACGGCGGCACTCGCCAGCGAGACGACGCCTTCGTTGATGCGTGTCTCGGTGCGCGCTCGCTCGCCGACGTGGATTGCTTTCGTCACGCCGTCTTCCAGTATCCTGCCGATACCACCCTCGACGCGGGCGTCCTCGTAGGCGTCGCGTATCTGCCCGAGAATCTGGTCTTCGCCAAGGACGAGCGATTCCAGCCCGGCAGCAACCCGGAGGAGGTGACGGAGACTCTCCTCGTGGTCGAGTTCCTGTACTGTCGTCTCGGGAATATTTCCGGTCAACAATTCGAGTGCTGCGCGGCCCGACTCGCGACTGTCGGCGACGACGTACCCCTCGACGCGGTTGCACGTCTGGAGGACGTATGCCTCCTGGACAGACGATTCCTGCAGGAGTGTGTCGACTGCGGCACGTTGGCTCGTTGCCGCGGCGTGTTCCAACTCCTCTACAGACGCCTGCGTATGGGGAATGCTGACGCCGGTAATCACATCAGTTCCAACAGTCACGGGGGATCACCTGTCACGTCCGAAATCACATCCGCGGCTCTCTGTCTAGACTTTGCACCGGGGCTATCTAAACCCTTCCAAAGCTTTTCGTCGCGGACGACCGCACGCAATGCCGCCCGGCGACTTTCCGGTTCATATTGCTGGTGGAGTTCGTCGCGGAGGTCACCCGCGAGTGTCGCCATCTTGCCGGCACCGTCGATGACCGATTCTATCTGCTCGCGGAGATACCGGCTGAGTGCAGGGCTGTTCCCGTCCGTCGAGATAGCGACGGTGACAGCCCCATCCCGGGCCGTCGCGGGGACGACGACACTGCCCTGTCCGTGTGTTTCGTGGGCATCGGCACGATTGACCAGAACGTTGCTGTCGCGTGCTGCATCGACAATCGCCGCGTTCAGGTCACTGTCGTCGGTCGCGGCGACGACCAGCACGGGGTCTGTTCGGTCGAGCCAGTCCGTCACAGCGTCGGCGTCGGGTGCCGCCCGTACCCGCGTTGCCCCGCCAAAATCGGCCTCGGCAAACGCCGGGCTGAGGACGAGAACGTCAGCTTCGCGGGCGAACTCGCGGGCTTTGCGCGCGCCGACGCGACCCCCGCCGAAGACGAGAACCGTCTGGCCCGTAAAATCATGAAAGAGGGGAATCATACGAGAGAGTCCGTTAAACGGAAATCTCCCGGGAATCGACTTAAACCATTCGCCTCTCTGTGCCACTGCCAGTCACTCGACGAGAGCTGTCTCGGGGCCAGCGGCGTCGCCGCGGACGGCAGTCGCCTCGTAGCCAGCCTCGCGAACGGCCGAAAGCAGTGACTCCGTGTCCGTGCTTGCCTCGAAGTAGAACACGATCTCGAAGCTCCCGTCTCGGAGCAGCTGTTGGCACTCCCAGACGAAGGATTCGTCGTCGAGTGTCAGTCCCTGGTGTTGGTTCGAGGCAAACTCCGGGTCGTCCGTGCCGGAGTAGACGAAGGTGTCGTTTACCTCGTAGCCCGCGTGCTCGGTGATGAGGTCGCCGATTTCGACGGTCGTCTGGTGCATCTGTGTCTCGTTGCTGCCGTCCATCTCGGTGTGGACGACAAGCCCGTCGAGTTCGATTTCACCCGGCTGGAGCAGTTCCCAGGTTCGCTGCTGCAGATTCACGTCGCCGTCTCGCTCGCTCATACCTACCGGTTCTCGGGGGAGCCTATACGCCTCACGATTGCAGTTGCGCCGCTACCGGGGATGTGTCATCGGCGTCGACACCGCAGGGGCTCCCGACGCCAGATCGTGACGAACAGCCAGAACAGCCGTCCGCGTTACAGGCGCGTGACGTTAGTCGCGCGCGGGCCTTTCTCTGCCTCTTCGATGTCGAATTCGACTTCCTGTCCTTCTTCGAGGTCGGGACCGCCGACGTCTTCCATGTGGAAGAATACGTCCTCGTCTGCGTCCTCTGTCTCGATGAAACCGTAACCGCCAGTGTCGTTGAAGAAGTCAACCGTACCTTGCGCCATTGCACTTAAGCAGATGGCAGTCGAGCATTAAAGCTCTACGGGTTCAGAGAGTCCCTACTCGGACATACTATCCACAAGACTCTTATCGGCCCACTGATAGGCAACGCACGATGCCATCGCTGTTCCGTCGCCTAGCCACACCGATTTACGAACGGGTGCTCAAACGCGAGCTCTCGGAGACGCCGTCCCACGTCGCGGTCATCATGGATGGCAATCGCCGCTATGCGACACAGCAGGGCCGAGACAAAACGGAGGGGCACCGCGACGGTGCCCAGACCACCGAGCAGATTCTCCACTGGTGTGACGAACTCGATATCGAGGAAGTCACGCTGTACACCTTCTCGACGGAGAACTTCGCTCGACCAGAGGAGGAACTCCAGTCGCTATTCGACCTCGTCACCGAGAAACTCTACGAGTTCGCCGACGCCGACCGTGTCCACGACGGCGAGGTTCGCATCCGTGCCATCGGTGAGATCGACCGCCTCCCCGAGCGGCTTCAGGACGCCATCGACTACGCCGACGAACGTACCGCCGGCTACGACCAGTTACACCTCAACATCGCGCTCGCATACGGCGGTCGCGCGGAACTGCTTGGGGCCACCCGCGAGATTGCACAGCAGGTGGCCGACGGTGACATAGACCCCGCCGAAGTCGACGACGACGTGGTCT
>CAZFOF010000047.1:0-11271 GCA_964520265.1 uncultured Halobacteriales archaeon
AGTAGTTACACGACAGGATGAAACGGACGTTGTTCGAGAACTGCTCCATCGTCCGGCGAAGCGCTGACTGGGCGTCGGAGGTGTTGTGCGTCAACACGCCGTTGGCGAGCATGAAGTTCGGTGTTTGCCCCATGCTGATGTTGTAGGCCTTCCCGCGATGGCTATAGTCGATGCGACGTATCTCGACGGTTTCGACACTTCTCAGCCCTCCATCGGAGACGATAGCGGGTTCGAATTCGTCTCTGTCGTAGTGTTCGTGATGTGGAAGTTCCTCGTCACCTACGACGACGAACCTGTAGTCGTCCCCGTACGTGTCTAGGAATTCCTCGACTTTCTCGGTCTGTCCCCACAGTTTGGCAACCCCCTTGACTTCTATGACCGTGTCGTCGATCAGGAAGTCAGGATGAAACACCGAATCGGAGAGTTCGAACTCCGGCTCGTACTCGTATTCGATGCCAGCGTCCTGTAGTGCCTTTGCGACTTCGTACTCCCAGTCGGATCGAACCAGGTGCCCGAGTTCGTCGCTGTGTCGAATATTCCCTCCCGTCGGTTCGTGGCCTTTCAGTGCCTCGGAGACTTTCTGTGCGACCTCTGGGTCTCGCATCGGATTGTTGTCGCCAGTGATGTCACAGACTGGATACTCGCAACGTGCGGTGCTCTTTTCGATGAGTTCGTCTCTCTTCTCCTCAGAGAGACTGGCCCACCACTCCGCACACGAGCGTCCAATTTCTTCTTTTACTGCGTCAGGGTCGGCATCGACTACCCACTCGTCCCACGAGGTGTCGGTTCGAAGCTCGCTGAGTGTTTCGCGGAACTCTTCGATGGTCTCGTCGTCCATCTCCCAGACGGACACACCGTGGAACTCTCCTCCGTAGTTCGGATTATCCTCTCCTTTGAGTCTCCCGTCCGAGAGTTTCTCGACTATTTTCTTGCGTCTCTGCTCGGACCACTCCGTGCCGTGCATTGGATTGCTGTCTCCCTGCATCTCGTCGCTGTGTCCCTCGTTTTTGCAGGGAACCGAACAGAACCGTCCCGCTGTCCAGTCTCCGCAGGTGGCACACTGCGAGACGCCGATTTCGTCTTTGAAATCGGCGATTTCGTCACCGGGCGATAGCTCTCGGAGTTCCTTCTCGACGAGCGTTCCGTCGTCACCAACTACGAAGAACGGATGCGTGAGACTCGCAACGATTTCTCTCCCGTCCGTCAACTCGACCTCGAAGAAGTCTGCAACCCCAGAGTCAACTAACCGACCGCTGTCGGATTGTATCTCGTTCGTCTCGAAGTCGACAGAGGGTATCGGCTCGCCGTCTTCCGCTACGTCTTCTATCTTTTTCACCTCTGGTGATGAGGGGTATCCGGTTACGACCTCGGTTCCTGGTGGGACACACAGGGCGTCGGCCTCATCAAGGAAGATGATGCGGTAATCGACGCCGCCGAAGGACGTGCGTGCGAAGGATTTGATGCGGTCACGCACCACGTCGATACCGCGCTCGTCGGAGGCGTTCAGTTCGAGGAAATGTTCCTCCCAGTCCTCGCCGTAGAGTTCGCGGGCGACGGCCACCGCGCTGGTGGTGTTGTGCATCACCGTTGGCACAGTGCCGGCCACGTAGTTTCGAGTGCCCGGTACAGTGAGGTCATAGACCCGCTGTGGTTCGTCGACTTTCTCTACCTGTTCGACTTCGTCCAGATAGAGGTCGCACTCGACGAGATGGTGTAGCGTCCGGAGGTGCTCGATTGTCTCCACCGACGCCATCTGTGAGAGAATACTATCGAGACGGTCTGCGAGAGGGCCGAATCGTGACAGTGACCGAATCTCGTGGTCGTCGTTTGTGAGAAGATTACTGACTTCTGGGCCACGAATCGAGAGTCCTTCGGCAAGTCGGTTGTAGGAGATGTCGAGCGTATCGACTATCCCGTGGAGTTCGGATTGCACAACCTCCACCGGCGCATCGCCCTGCGTCTCGGTAATCTCTGTCAGTAGTTTCTGGGCGCGGTTGGCGTAGGGAGTTCGCTCACCGCTGGCGTATTCGAGAAGCCGATGGGTGCCGACACCTGTATCGGTACCGACCCGTTTTCGTACCGGCAATGGTTCGAGTTCCTGGCGCTGACTGACCCACTGTGTGGGGACACTGACAACCTCGTCAATCAGTGGTTGTAGTTCTGTCAGCCGTTCTCTGGCCTCCTGTATCGCTTCGAGTCTGTCTGTCGCAGCGTCTACCAGGTCAGAGACGCCGCTGAGATACCGTCTCCGACCCGGCGAGTGAGGATTCAGTGATTCCGGAATGTACGCTGATTTGGTAAGGTTGAGCTGTCGGCAGAGGGTATCTACTGACTCCTGTGTGAGTATCGTATCGTCGTTTGGATTCCCCTTTTTCGCAGTCGCCTGGGCGAGCCGGTCTGCTTTTGCGTCGAGTGAGAAACCGATTGTCTGTTCGAACTGCGTGAGGTGAGGGGCACTGGAGATATACAGCGTGTGGTAGGTCTTTTTCTGGTCGTCTCCGTTTGTCGCCCGTTTTTGCTTCTCTTTCCGCCGCGACGGGATGCCGAACCCGGCCAGCAGATAACTCAACAGCGTAATTCGTTCCTCACTTTTCTGTGTCAGTTCCAGAATCCCACCGTCTGTTAGATGTGCCTCGCAGTCGAATACGGCGCGAAGGAACGCCCGCCGACTCTGTTCGTCTGCACGGAGGAGCGTGGAGCCAATCCCGTCACCACCCATTGCACAGTCGAACGTATCGAAACAGGATTCCAGATAGTGGGTGAGTGTTCGGTTCCCCACTGCGACATACGGGACGCCTTTCTGTTCACCGGTTCGTGGGTCGACACCGAACTGGTCTCTGAGACACTGCTCGAAAGTACCCAGGAGCGACTCGTCAGTATTGTAGAATTTGATTCGTCCACCGTCGATTCGTGCTTCACTGATTGCGAGACCGATAAATCTCGCCAACTCGTGTGTCAGTTCCCACGGAGGCGTTATCGGCTCTGACCGCTTGTTGTTGGCTGGGGCAACGTGTTGAATCTGTTCGACGTGTTGCCTCAGTGTTTGTCGGGACACGTCGAGTTCGCGGAGGTACGAAAGCGAACAGACGGAGCTACCCGCACTGAGGTCTGTATCCTGGAATTCTCGCTGTACGGCTGTGACGGTTTTACGAGGGGTCTCGACCTGTTCAGTAATCGTATCGATATCTACGCCTCGTCGCAGGTGGGCGACGATCTCTTTTTTTGTGCCAACGAGGTTCTCTTCGAATGGAATCCCGTGCTGTTGTGCGAATTCCTCGGAGACGTGGACGAACGTACGGTCTCCGTCCATCTCCGCAACCCAGTCCAGTTCAGTGTCAGTCTCCGGCAGCGGTGCGGTCAGTGGACGGACGATACGAGCACTTGCATCGATTGACCCTGCTTCCTGCCACTGTAGCCCGTCGTGGCTGAGCACTAGCAATTTGTGCTCGGGCGTGACAGTCATCTCAGCACCATCACGAGTGGACACGGACACGAGTTCCGCAGCTTGTTTCCCAAAGAGATGGGATGGCTCCGCATACTCGAACTCGCCGCTGTTCGTCAGTGTGAGTACTTCCGTACTTGCCTGGTTATCAGCAAATCCGTCGGTATCGCCGACGATATCCTCTATCCGGGCGAGACCGCCGCTGGTCAATACCGGTGTCTCCCCCGTTGTACACTTCCCGATACCGGCCGGGCCCGCATACAACATATGTGGTATATCTCTCCGCTTGACATAGCTCTCGAGACGCTCGGTGATCGTCTCCTGTCCGACGACGTCGTCCAGCGTCTGTGGCCGGTATTTCTCCAGCCAGATTTCTTCCCGACCGGTGCCCGTTTGTTCGCCCTCGCTCATGCACGAGGGGAGTGGCGGGGTCGGCATAAACCCCCCGAGTAGCGACCAACCCGATACGCTCAAACACTCGCCGACACAAGCGATGGTATGGTCACGGTCGAACTCGTCGGCGGCGAGACACACGAGGTGAGTGTCGACGACGAGACTACCTACGATGACCTCCTCGCGCCTTTCGACGTGAGCCCCCTCGAAGTCACCATTACTGTCGACGGCACGCCGGTGCCGGAAGACGCACCGCTGGCGGAGTCCGTCGAACGCGTGCGCGTCATTCGACTTATCGAAGGTGGATGAACACCAGACGCTCTGACGGGAACACTCCCGCCACATAGAGGTGCCTACGTCCCCTACCGGGGGTATGGCCGAGCAACGCCCCACACTCGATTTCGAACTGCCCAACGTCGGCCCGGGGCCAGACCCGTGGTCGCTTTCGGGCGCAGTCACCGACTACGAGTTCGTCGCGGTCTATCTCCAGCGCGACCACCTCTGTACGAACTGCCGGAAACAGGTACAGACACTCAAGCAACGCTACGATGCTTTCGGCGACCGCGAGACACAGGTCGTCTCTGTCGTGCCCGAACCCCGTGAGAAGGTACAGTCCTGGCAGGACAACTACGACCTGCCGTATCCACTGCTGGCCGACCCCGATATCGAAGCCGGCGACCTGTTCGACCAGCCGGTTCGGTTTGGCTTTCTGGGCAGCCTCAGTGACCTTCTCGGGCGGATGCCCGAAGTCATCGTCGTCGATACACGCGGCAACGAACCAGAGGTCGCGTGGAGTTACAGCGGCAGTTCGACGTTCGACCGGCCCGACGTCGACGAGGTGCTGTCAGAAATCGACACACTCCGGGAGTCGCCGTGACCGGGCCAGCAGTACAGGTTCGGGAGGCAACCACCGAGGAACTCCCGGACGTGTTGAACGTCCTCGACGGTGCGGCACTGGAGACGGACACCGGTCGGTTGCGGGGTGCCATCGACAGCGGTGACGTACTCGTCGCCGTCACCGGCGAGGATAGCGAGCGCATCCTCGGTGCGCTGGTACTCGACGAAGCAGTGATTACTGCGGTGGCAGTTCGGCGGCGACGGCGCGGGCAGGGCATCGGCACGGCGCTGGTCGAAGCGGCGGCACGGCGTCGTGACCGACTCGTTGCGGAGTTCGACGCGCGTGTTCGCCCGTTCTGGGCGTCGCTCGACTTCGAGATAACACCGGTCGACCCGACACCAGCAACCGCCGCGGGCGGGGCCGGGCAGGGACGGCTCAGAGGTGTTCGGGAAAACCCCTAGATAGGCGCGTTCGTCGTGGTACAGACCGGGCAGATCGGATAGCCCAGGTCGTCGTACTCGACGTGTGTCGCCGCACGCCGCGTGCCACAGTGGGTACACTCGAAGATGTGCTGTTCGCTGTGCTGTCGGTCGCTGGCCTCGGTTCCCATATGTCTACATCTGACTGTGGAGAGTTAGTTAATGACTCGTTAAGGACGGGTGGCACCGCTATATCAGCGGGGTAACGAGATCTGTCCCGGCGTCGAGCAGCGTCTCGAGTCGCTCGTCGCTGCCAGCCTCGGCGTAGATGCGCATCTTCGGTTCGGTACCGGAGGGGCGAACCAGCAGCCACGAGCCGTCGTCGAGTGCGATTTTGAAGCCATCGACGGTGTTTATGTCCGCAACGGGAGTGCCGGCTACGGCGTCGGGAAGTGCAGTCTCCAGGTCGTCGAGCACCGCTGCCTTGCGGTCGTCGGGGCAGTCGACGCTGACGCGACGCTGTTTGATGTCGCCGTGGGCGGTGAGGAGGCGGTCGATGCGAGCGTCCAGTGGTTCCTGCACCTCGGCGGCGGCGGTCACCAGCGCGAGCAATACGCCATCTTTGTTGGGGAGATGTGCGCTGATACCGAAGCCACCGCTTTCCTCGCCACCACACAGTGCGTCGGTGTCACCCATCGCCTCGGCGACCCACTTGAAGCCGACCTGTGTCTCGTGGACGGACTGGCCGTACGATTCGGCGACGCGGTCGACCAGGCTGCTCGTCGAGACGGTGCGCACCACGTCGCCGCGTTCGTCCTCGACGAGGAAGTCATACAGCACCGCGAGGTAGACGTTCGGGTCGAGAAAGCCCCGCTCGGGCGTGACGACGCCCAGTCGGTCGGCGTCGCCGTCGTTGATGATACCCAGTGCGGCGTCGCCATCGACGACGCGGTCGACGAGTGCTGTGGCACGTTCTGCCACTGGCTCGGGTGGAGTGCCGCCGAACTCGTCGTCTTGCGTGCATCGGAGGCGGTCGACGTTCGCTCCGGCCCGTTTCAGGAGTGCGTCGGTGACGCCGCGGCCGCTGCCGTGCATCGCGTCGTAGGCGACGGGGAGTCCGTCCAGTCGCGTCTCGACGAACTCGACGGCGTGGTCGCTGAAGGGGGTGACGAGGTCACGTTCGTCGACGCTCCCGTAGTCGGCTTCGTCGCCAGGTTCTGGGGGAGCAAGATACTGTTCGAGCTGGTCGGTCACGTCGGGGAGTGCGGGAGTCCCGTCTTCGGGAATGAACTTCACTCCGTTGTACTCCGGTGGATTGTGTGAGGCCGTAATCATCAGTCCGCCGGCGAACGCGCCGGTGCTGACAGTCCAGGCGAGAATGGGTGTGGGACAGTCGCGTTTGGCGATGGTCACGTCACGGCCGTTGACGGCGAGTACTCGCGCGAGGTCTTCGGCGAAGCCGCGGGAACTCGCGCGGGCGTCGTAGCCGACGGCAACCGGGCCGGTCGTGTCAGTCTCGTCTAGATACGTCGCAACCGCCTGTCCGACCATCCGAACGCGTGGGGTGGTAAACTCCTCGAGTGTCGCACGCCAGCCATCGGTGCCGAACGATATGGCATCGCTCGCGGCCTCATCTACCATGTGGCTGACTGCGTTGCGTGTCCACTAAAAGCCCCACTGTTGCCGCAATACGCCGCAGGAACTGGGCGGAACCTGTCGCCGACCGCCAACTCAGGCCTTCTGGGCGCGCTGTCTCGCTACTTCAGCGATTCCCGCATTGGCTGAGCAACTCGGACAGGCATGAATGACTCCGCGTTCGTCGCCGAATACCCGTGCGAACCGTTCTGAGACGTGCGCGCTGCAATGATTACACTCTGGCATTGGTTTTCTCCGGCGGCTCTCTGCCGGTAATACAACGTTGGTTGGGAAGGAACAATACCATTGTACCCAATATATTTGGTATGGTGGCGACGCGTCACGAATCGACGAGAGATTCCTTCGCAGCGCGGCTCAGTTGCTTGATTTCGTGCTCTCGACTCATCGCCGCCGAGCGCGACTCGAACGACTCGACGTGGACAAGTTCGACCGGTGTTCGCCCGCGGGTGTACTTCGCACCGTCTCCACTGTCGTGTTCGGCGACGCGGCGGTCGACATCCGTCGTGTAGCCGGTGTACAGCGTGTCGTCGGCACACCGCAGTACGTAGACGAAGTGGTCGTCGCTCATTCGTCGGTGCGTGCCGCGTCGACCTGTCGGGCGATGAGACCGGCCTGTACTCCGGCGGTAAAGCCCGCGTCGACGTTGACGACCGACAGCGCAGTACAGGACTGGAGCATCCCCGAGAGTGCGGCCTCGCCGTCGCCGCCGTGTCCGTAGCCCGTCGAGACGGGGAGACCGATGACGGGAACGTCGACCAGTCCGGCGACGACAGTCGGCAGCGCACCCTCCCGTCCGGCGGCGACGACGAGTACGTCCAGCGCGCGGAGACGGTCGAGTTGGTCGGTCAGACGAGTCAGCGACGCCACGCCCACGTCGTCGAGGCGGTCGACGCGCGCGCCCATCTCGCCGGCAATGACGGCCGCTTCACCCGCGGGGACGGCGTCTGACGTCCCGGCGGTCACGATACCGACGGCTGCATCGAGTTCGGGCACCTCGAATCCCGGCTCGCGTGCGACGAGGACGCCAGCGCGGTCGGCGAGTCTGACGGAGGCATCGGGGAACTGTTCGTCTATCCGTTCGTGAGCCACAGCGACGTGGTCGTCGGTCAGTCGCGTCGCGATGGCTCTCCCGGTCGCTTCGAGGCTCGTCGTGAGGAGACTCGCCACTTCGTCTGTGGTTTTGTCGTCGGCGATTACCGCCTCGGGAACGCCGCTGCGTTGTATCCGCGCCGCGTCGAAGCGGCCGGCGTCACCGGTGACGTATCCGCGGAGTTTCGCTTCCGCGGCGGCGGGATTCAGTTCGCCGTTGGCCACCGATTCGAGAATCTCGCGCATGTCCAGCCACAGGGGAGCCGGCTATTCGTGGGTGTCGGTTCGCCAGAAACCGGCTGAAACCCCCGTCAACCCGGCTGAGACGGCCGCAAACGGGAAAGCTTATAAACTACCCTCCGGATATGTCGACCTGTATGGCAGACCTAATTGTCAAAGCAGCCGTAAAGGAAGAGCTCGACGATATGAACGTTGCTTCGGACTTCTACGACGCACTCGATGCGGAAGTCGAGGAACTCCTCGCTGACGCAGCACGACGTGCCGAAGAGAACGACCGCAAGACGGTTCAGCCGCGCGACCTGTAAGCAGGAACCGGGGGTGTGTACTGTCCCTGACAGTACACCGCACTCCTCTCTCAGTTCGCATCTCTACAGTGGTGGGACTCCCACCGAACTATCGGGTCGTACCAGAACAACTACCATTTTTCGACAGTGACGCCGTCTGCAGTACCGACGTGGACTTCGTCGGCCAGGTCGACGAACAGTCCGTGCTCGACGACACCCGGCAGTTCCGACAGCGTCCTCGCCAGTCCGGCAGGGTCGTCGATGTCGCCGAACGCACAGTCCACCAGGAGGTTCCCGTTGTCGGTCACGACAGGGCCGTCTTTGCACTGTGCGGCCCGGAGTGTCGGGTCGCCGCCACGGGCCCTGACCGCCTCGGCGACCGTCTCGCGGGCGTCTGGCAGCACCTCGACAGGGACGGGGGCGGCCAGCGTCTCTGTCACCTTCGTCGGGTCGACGACGATGAGCAGTCGGTCTGCCGCCGCGTCGACGATTTTCTCGCGTGCGTGAGCGCCGCCGCCGCCTTTGATGCAGTTGCCGTCTGCAACTTCGTCGGCACCGTCGATAGCGAGGTCTGGTGTCGCCGCTTCGAGCGTCGTCAGCGGAATTCCCACCTCGCGGGCGAGCTTTTGGGACTGGAACGAGGTCGGAATTCCCTCGATATCGAGTCCGGACGCGACCCGTTCCCCGAGGTGGCGGATGGCGTGTGCAGCGGTGCTACCGGTGCCGAGGCCGACGACCATCCCGTCGTCGACGGCCGCTACTGCGTGCTCGCCCGCCCGTCGCTTCGCCTCGTCCGAGCCACCGCGTTTCATACCCCAGCGAACCACGCCCGCGCTGAAAAATGACCCGGTAGACCGTGTTGCTCTTGTTGCTGGACAGCCACGTTTTGCTATGCCGACGACAATCGAGACTCCCGACGCGACGGAGTCGTGTGCCTACTGTGGCTGTGCGATTTTCGATCACGACCCGATTTGCGTCCGTGACTGTACGGACGACTGCGGGTCGCCGACCTACTACTGCAACCACGGCTGTCTCCGGGCACACATCGACGAGGAGGGACTGGCGACCGGGACGGCCTGTCAGTGGGAGCCCTAGTTCGACGCGCATTTTTTGCCCACGCGGCGCTAGTCGTTGGTATGGAATCGGTCTCCGACACCGCTGCAGTGGCCCTCCGTGACGTTCGCAAGACCTACCAGGTCGGTGAGCCAGTCCACGCACTCGACAATGTCTCTCTGCGTCTCCCTCGTGGTTCCTACACGGCAGTGATGGGGCCCAGTGGGTCGGGTAAGTCCACGCTGATGAATCTCATCGGCTGTCTGGACACGCCCACCGAGGGACACATCGAGGTCGACGGTGCCGACATCACGACGATGTCAGACAGCGAGCGGACGCGCATCCGCGGCGACGAGGTTGGTTTTGTCTTCCAGACGTTCAATCTGATGCCGCGGCTGACCGCGCTGGAGAACGTCGCGTTACCGCTGGTGTTCAAAGGCGTCGACCGGAGCGAGCGCACCGACCGGGCCGCTACGGTGCTCGACGGCGTCGGCCTCGGTGACCGCCTCGACCACCGGCCAAATATGCTCTCGGGCGGGCAGCGCCAGCGGGTCGCCATCGCCCGTGCACTCGTCAGCGACCCGGCGCTCGTGCTGGCAGACGAACCGACCGGCAATCTCGACTCCGATACCGGCGAGCAGATTATGGAACTGTTCGCCGACATCCATGCCGAGGGCAACACCATCCTCGTGGTGACACACGAACGCCAAATCGCCGAACACGCCGAGCGCATCGTCCACCTTCTCGACGGGAAACTCGAACGCATCGAGGAACTGAACGCCGTCGGGCCTCCATCACAGAACGCTGAGTGAGCGACGCCGGAAGCGACCGCCTACTTTTTGCGACTGCCATACGCCACATCGTGTATGTTCGGAACGAGCGGTATTCGCGGGCCGGTCGGTGACGAGGTGACTGCCGACCTCGCACTCGCCGTCGGGCGTGCGCTGGGCATCGACACAGAGACTGTCGTCGTCGGTCGCGACCCACGCGAGAGCGGCACCTTTCTGACAGACGCGCTGGCTGCTGGTCTCCGCGAGTCCGGGACTGACGTTATCGACCTGGGACTCGCGGCGACTCCGACAGTGGGACGGGCAGTCGCCTGGGAAGACGCCGACGCTGGCGTTTCGATTACGGCATCGCACAACCCGCCTCAGGACAACGGCATCAAACTCTGGCAGCCGAGTGGACAGGCCTTCGATGCCGACCGTCGGGAGACGATTACACAGCGTGTTCGCAGCGGGGAGCACTCTCTCGTCGGGTGGGACGAGTGTGGCACGCGAACCACTGCCGACGCACGGCCACGTCACTGTGAGACGCTGGTCGAGTCGGTGTCTCTCGACCGCCCGCTTTCTGTCGTCGTCGACGTGGGGAACGGGGCGGGCGGCGTCACCATCGATGCACTCTCTGCACTCGGCTGTGCGGTCGAGACGCTGAACGCTCAGCCCGACGGTTCCTTCCCCGGCCGGCCGAGCGAACCGAAAGAAGAGAACTGCGAGGCACTCGCCACACTCGTCGGCAACTCCGATGCCGACCTGGGTATCGCTCACGACGGCGATGCCGACCGGATGCGTGCTGTCACCGCCGACGGTGACTTTCTCTCGGGTGATGTGTTGCTGGCACTCTTCGCTCGGGAAGCCGCAGCGGCCGGTGAGCGTGTTGCCGTCCCGGTCGATACGAGTCTCGCCGTCGAGGACTACCTCGCCGAGGCGGATATCGAGACGACGCGCACTCCGGTCGGTGACGTCCACGTCGCGGCAGCGGCCAGCGAACCAGATGTCGCATTCGGCGGGGAACCCAGTGGGGCGTGGATCTGGCCCGAGGAAACACTGTGTCCCGACGGCCCGCTGGCGGCCTGCA
>CAZFOF010000048.1:0-11140 GCA_964520265.1 uncultured Halobacteriales archaeon
CGACATTGACTGGGCAATCCACGGACGCATCAAAGACTACGCAGAAGCGAACGACCTGAACCTCTCGGAAGCCTATGCAGAGGTGTTAGAAGCTGGTCTGGAAGCGTTGGAGACTCAAGACCAGCAGTGACGTGGCGGTTTCTTACCGGAGCTTACGCGATTCACTCCCGCCCTGTTCGCTCCTCGGTTCCGACTGAGCGTCGGAACACTCGTCACTCACGGGAAGGGCGGGATTCTCTCGCTGAATCAAGATAGGGACAGCAATCCGTATCAGGCACCGTGGAGATCGTCGAAGACGCGCTCGGCGATGGTCGAGATGCCGTTGACGTACTCCGGCGGGTCGGGCGGGTCGGCGAGGGCCCGCTGGATACCTTCGTGGCTGTCGACCACGGTAAATCCGCGGACGTCGTCGAGTCTGCGCGCAACGCCGCGTTGTTCGTTGGTCGTCGGCATGACGATACAGGGCGTGCCAGCGACAGCGGCCTCCATAATCGTCGAGTAGCCGGCACAGACGACGACATCGGCACGACGGAGCACGGGGAGCAACGACGGGAGCAACTCCCAATCCGGGCTGCCGACGTTGGTGACGGCTCGGCCGTCCTCGCGCAGTGTCTCTGCGAGTTCGTCGAAGGCAGTCGAGTAGACGGAGGGGACGAGAAGCGTCCCGGGGTCGTCGGGGCCAGTCTTCTCGATACCGCTCGGTTCTTCGAGTGCGACAGGCGGCACGCGGGACACCTGTGGCGGGTCGCTCGCGTGGGGCGGCCACACTGTCGGGTAGAAGAACTCCCGGGAGACGAGATTCTGTCCGATTGTCAGCCCGCGGGTCGTCAGCTTGACAATCCAGTCCTGGTAGAGGTCGGCGGCGTTGTGCGTGAGGACGTACAGTGGCGTGCGTGTACGGACGGCCGCCGCGGCAGTGAACATATCGTCGGTCACGACGGCGTCTGGCTGTTCGGTACCGAGCCAGTCGGCAATCTCTCGCACCCGTCGGGCGCTGTCGGGGAGGCTGTCAGTGAGAACCTGTCGGAGACCGTGAATCGCCCCGCCGTTTTGCTGGAAGTCGCCGATGTAGTCCACCTCTGTCAGGTTTTTCCCATCGAAGCCGCCGAGTTCGTAGAAATGCTTGCCGTGGCCGCCGCCACCGAGCGTAACACTGAGGCCGCGGTCTTCCAGCGCCTGCGCGACGGCCATCATCCGCGTGGCGTGTCCCGCACCTTCAGGGTAGTGAGTGACGATGACAGAGGGGGCCATGAGAGGGTATAGGCGGGAGGTGGTGGATAAAGTCTGCCTTTACGAGGTGAGCGAAAAGTAACAAAGTTAAGTTCTCGAACAGAGACCAACAGGCATGAACGGTCTCCGCGAACTCGGCGCCGAAGCGCTCCACAACATCAGAGGAGCAGGCGTGGGTGCCCTCCGCGAGTTCGCGTGGCGCTCGGCCCTCAGATACGGGGCACGACTGCCGGCCGACCCCGTACTGGACGAGGACTGGGATATGCTCGTCGTGCTAGATGCCTGCCGTGCCGACCTCTGGGCGGAGGTCGTCGGCGAGGAACACGACCTCCCCGTCGGGTCAACGCGTATCGCTCCGGGTGGGACGACGACGGAGTGGCTGGAGACGGTCTTCGGCGGCCGTCCAGACGGTGCCCTCGACGACCTCGGATACGTCACCGGCAATCCCTACAGCGACAGATACGTCGACGAGGCGACGGTCGGCCGACTGGACGAGGTGTGGCGATACAGTTGGGACGACGACAGAGGAACGATTCGTCCGGCGGAGATAACCGACGCGGCGATACGCGCCGGACGCGACGACGATGGCGACTTCGACCGCCTCATCGTCCACTATATGCAGCCACACTTTCCCTCACTTGCGGACGACGAGGACGACGGCATGGCAGTCGACTCCTGGGGAGAGGAGTCGCTGTCCGTGTGGGAAGACCTCCGGTTCGGCCGTCGGTCACACGAGAGCGTCTGGGAGAGCTACCGGGCGAATCTCGAACTGGTGCTCGAGGAGGTGCAACGGCTGCTGTCGAACATCGACGCCGAGCGGACGGTGATTACCGCCGACCACGGCAACGCCATGGGCGAACGCGGCATCTACGGACACGCGGCGGGAATCGCGCTCCGGCCGCTCAGGGAGGTACCGTGGGCGGTCACGACCGCAACAGACCGGCACACGGCAAAGCCCGACGCAAAGTCGGCCACCGCCGACGAGACACCCGACGTGACAGAGCAGTTGCGGAATCTCGGGTATCGATAGAAGCGAAAAGGGCTTGCTACAGGGGGTGTCACTGCCAAACGTGTCTCACGAAGTCGACAACCCGAACCTGCTGGTCATCTGTGTGGACTGTCTCCGCGAAGACCACGTCTCTGGTTCGGCTGCCGATACCCCGTTTCTCGACAGTTTCAGAGCACGGGGGCTCGAAGCAAGCGAGATGTTCGCGACGGCGACGACGACGAGTCCCTGCGTTGCGAGTGTCCTGACCGGACGCTACTCCGAGTACAACGGCGTCCAGTCGCTCGACACCGGCCAGCTCGCAGCCGACGTGCAGACGTTTGCCGAACTCTTCGGCGCGACAGGCTATCGAACCGAAGCGTTGGTGACGGGGCCACTGGTCGAAGAGACCGGCCTCCAGCGCGGCTTCGACGCCTATCGCTACCGCGAACCCGACCGGTCGCTGTTCACCGACTGGGAGGAGACGCTCCACGAGCGCATCGCCGCCCTCTCCGAGCCCTTCGGGGCGTATCTCCACCTCTGGGAACTCCACGAGGACATTCACGTCCCCGCCGCGTTCGACGACCCGAAATACGGCGAGACGCCCTACGCACGAGCGCTGTCGGCACTCGACCGCCGACTTGAGGCGCTGGTCGAGACACTCCCCGAGAACACCATCGTGGCACTCCACGGCGACCACGGCGAGTCGATTACGAAACGAGGGAGTGTCCTCCGCCTCGGGCTCAAATCGCTACGGGACGCACTTCGCTACTACGGCGGCGTCGATACGCGAACCGTCGTGCGGCGTCTGAACGAGGCGTTTGCCGATGTCGGAGCCGACATTCCCGACCACTACATCGAAAACGGACACGGCGAGAACGTCTTCGATTTCGTCGCGAACGTCCCCTTCGTCCTCGCCGGGCCGGGAATCGAGTCGACGACACTCGACGCACAGACAAGACAGGTAGACGTGTTGCCGACGCTGCTTTCGGCCTGTGGCATCGACGCCGACTCGGTGACATTCGACGGCGAGAGTCTCCTGCCGGCTTCGGATGTCACAGACCGGCCAGCGTACATGCGCGCCTGCGGCGCGTCGTTGCACCGGCGGAAAAACTGGGCGCGTGCCGTCAGAGCCGACGGCAGCAAGTACGTCGAGTATCCCGACAGAGACTGGAGTTCGGAACTGTACGACCTGTCTGACGACCCGCTCGAACTCGATCCCACGGAAGACGAACAGAAAGCGCGTGCCCTGCGCAGTCATTTCCCGACGCCCGGACTCGAAGAGGGCGAGCAACTCGACGTCGAGGAACGACTCGAACAACTCGGCTACCGCTGAAACCGATGTGCGCGGTGGCCATCGGCCAGATTATCGAACGACTGTGACCGGCACCGGCGACCGTCGGAACACCTTTTCGGCGACGTTGCCGACCAGCAGCCGGTCGAGAAGTGTGCCACCGTGAGTCCCGATAACGATGGTGTCGAAGTTCTCAGCCCGGTTGAGGATGACCTTCGCCGGCGCACCCCACGCAATCTCCGTCTCGATGTCGGAGCCAGCGTCGGCGGCGATGCCTCGTGCCCGGTCTAGCACGGTCGAGGCCCGTTCTTCGGCCGCGGCCTCGATGTCCGATTCGATTGCCAGCCCCATCGCCTCACCCATCATCGACGACGGTTCGCCGACGACGTGTATCACCGTAATCTCCGCCTCCGGGTGTGCATCGAGCGCGTATTCCAACGCGTGTTCCGCCATCTCCGAATCGTCCATCGGAACGAGAACGTTCGATATCATACGGAATGTACGTGACCAGTTAGCATAAAACAGGAGGCAGACAGTGGGACGACTGCGTGTGAACCCATATCACTCTGGGTGTGTAACCGAACGGGAAGGAGGGATGTGTTGCCGTCCGCTGAGACGACGAGAGTTACCCAGCGGTGTACTCCGAGAGCGCCTGGAGTCGAGTCGACATCCGTTCGCTCAGTTCCAACAGGTCGTCTCGGTCCGGTTGGTTGGCAGCAGCATCGTACTCGCTGCGAACGACGCTCTCTACGTCGCTGGTGAACTCGTCGAGAGTCTCCAGCGCCTGGTCGTAGACGTTGTCGGCCATAATCGACTCAATCTGCGAGAGGGTGTCTTCGAGTCGTGTCCGTCCGTCCTCGGCCGTCTCGCCGAAGCCGCGGTCTGGCACTCGCTCGACAGCGTCACGGAGTACGCCGACGATGGGGTTGGTGCGTGACTCGACGTCGTTTCGCCTCGTTCGGATTTCGGCAGTCGTCTGTGGGAACTCGAACTGGACGGCGATGATTCCCGACGATTCGGGGGCGTTGTGGTGTTCCTCGAGGCTATCGGAGACGCGTCGCGATGCGAGCACCTCGCCGTCGGGCGCGACCATCTCCACGACGACGTTGCCTTCCTCTTCGGATTCGGTGAGTGCCCGGCCTGTCGTTGCACGCATCGAATCGAAGACGAGTCGACCGCCTTCCTCGCGTTCGGCGGCGATACCCGAGAAGATGTTCTCCCCGAGCGTCACGGCCGACCAGCTCGCGTTGATGAGCTGTTTGTGGATAGTCGCGTCAGTCCACAGCGATTCGTTGGACTCGTAGCTCATGAAGCTCTCTTTGGTCGTGACATCGGTCGCGCTGTTCTGACGGACGTTGAACGTCCCCGGGTTGACGGTGTAATCGTCGACCTGCCGGTAGGCCTGGTTGGTGAGGTCGAACGCCTGGGAGACCACACCGGGGTCGTCGGTCGAGGTGTCGGGGTCTTCGTTCGAATCCTCGTAGCGGGCGTGGTCAACGTCGACATCGCCGCCGAGACCGCCGGTGATGTTCCGGTCGGTACCCTCGTCGTCGCGCTGTGCCATCGGATAGTCGCCGCTCGAACCAGAATCGTCGTACGGGTCGTCGACGAAGTGGTGGCCGATTTCCTGTGCCACAATCTGGGCAGTCTCGCGGTCGGATTGATTCCCCATCTGTTCACGTGTCGACACCGCCTGATTCGGGCTCGCAGGGGCCAATCCGGATGCGTCCTGGCCGTGGTGGTCGTAGTATCCCTGGGGAACGATGAGAACCCAGACGTCGAAGCCTCTGGCCGAGATGTAGCGCTCGGCGGCGGCCGCTCTCGCACCGAAGGCGAACACCTCGCCGTTGGAGGGGAACGACCCGGACTGAGACGCGTTCTGGAGGTCGGTCTGTGCGTCGCCGAAATCCAGGAATTCACCGCGGCCGAAGACCCCCTTCCGGTGGCCAGCGATGTTGTTGTCGTGCCGGTAGGCGTACAGCAGTCCCGGGTACGTCCGCGAGAGATACTCGAGGGCGACGGCAACCGACCGGTTGAAGTTACTCGCACGACCGCTGGAGTTGCCGTAGTTGCTGCCGTTGTCCGGGTCAGTGACGGAGATGAAGCCGACACTGAGCGGGTCGACGTTGTCGATGGAGTAGTCCGAACCCGACGAGACGGTCTCGTCGTCGTACTGGTAGCCACTCAGTGCCTTGGCGTGCATCGTCACCGAGTTGTGGTCGTCGGCCAGGTCGAAGACGATGGGTTCGTTTTCGCTGCGGCTGTCTGTGGCCTGGTCGTGGAGGACACTCGCCGGGTCGTTGGTTGCCTTCCCGAGCGCGTCGGTATCGGCCCGCGACAGCCGTGAAAAGGGACGTGAGGACATATTGGCGATATCTGCCTCGACAATCGCCTGTAGCGGCCTGTCCGACGTTGCCGGACTGGTCGTCGGGAGGCTGAAGACGGGCGCAGCGTTGTCGCCAGCCACCAGCGGTGGGTCGTCGACCTGGTGGATGACGCCGCCGTCGCTGTCGACACGGGTCTCTGCGACAGTCTGCACCAGCCGCAGGTTGTTCACGTCCAGGTCGTGGAAGGTGCCCGGTGTCGACACGCCAAAGTCCAGTCGCGGCAGCGCCAAGTCGAACAGCCGCGAGGCCGACGACCGCCTATCCCAGTAGTCAAGCCCGGACGTGACGTTTGCAGTGATGGCGATGACGACCTCGTTCGTGGAGGTGTACCGCGCGACGTGTACCTCGGTGTCTTTGTTCGGCCCACCGCCGGAGTAAATCTGTTCGAGCGTGCCATCGAAGACTTCGGTCTGGACTGTCTGCCCGAGCATCTGTCGCCCACTGTTCGTGGTCTGGGAGTTCGGGCCAGAATCCCAGCCGAGAGAGTATTGGTTGTCGTAGATGTCGAGCGTGGGAAGCGTATGCTCGAGCAGATTGTCGTCAAGCCCCGAGAGGAGTGAAGTGAGGTCGTCGTTTACCAGTGGATTGCGCTCTTTGCCATCCATCGTGAGCCGCGGAGAGGTGACGACTGCAATCGGGTACGTCTCGTCGCCACCGGAGAGTGTGTAACTCCGAACCTGCGTCTCGAATTCGATGATGTGTCTTGTGCCACGGTCGAAGTCGCTCTCCTCGAAGTCCTGCAGGAACGTCCACTCCGAGCGGCCGGTGATGTGTGACTGTCTGTTCTGGATAGTCGTCGAACTCTCCGTGGGATACCCGAGGTCTATCTGTCCCTGGGCGGTCAGCCCGACGGGCGACCGACCGAGAGACTCGGATCTTCGGGAGGTCTCCGGGGGCGGCGGAAGGTCGTCGGGGCTGATACCGAGACGACCCAGGGCTCCCAGCGAGCGTCTGAACAGTTCCGCCTTGATTGCAGCCTCACGTGCTTCCGCGGCGATTTCGAGTACGCCGGGCCCAAAGTCGCCCGGTGCCGGTGTCAGTCCGACCGGCATCGTCCACCGGTCGAGCATTCCAACGACTGCCAGCGAGCCACCGACTGGCACCCGCGCAGCATAGACAGTCGCGAACCCGACGCCAGGGCCGCCGGCACCGACCTGCCGCGAGTCCGTGCCCGTCGAGAGTCGCTGGAACGTCGGCCCTTCGGTCTCAGAGCGAGGCACGGCGACCAGAAATGCCGCTGTCTCGACCGGCTGGTCGAGGGCAGTCGCCTCGCTGGTTTCGACTCGAATCGGCTCACCGAGGAATTCGACTTCGGCAGGCAAACCGATAGCCCGCCGAAACTGTGTAATCTCCTGTTCGACCAGAATAGACCGCAGCGACAACCCTCCGAGCGGGTTCTCGCCGTCTGCCCGCGGTGTCGTCACGACGCCGGCCGACAGTGTGGGGCGACGTGTCTCGTCTCCCTGCTCTCCGCTCGGGTCGTGGCCGTAGGCGACGAGATGTGTCGGTGCCGAGAGACCGCCCGGTGAGGTGGTCTGGTCGTAGCGAACGTCGCGAAACGTCGCCCGGTCTTCGTCACTGATGCCCTCGACCAGCGCAGACGGGTCGATGGCGTACACCGCCGATTGTTCGTCTGTCTCGGTCGGTGTCTCCTCTTCTGTCTCCGTTGCCGTCTCCTCGGCTGTCTCTGTCGGCGTCTCCTCGTCTGTCGGTGTCTCCCCGGACGTGGGGGTGTCGTCGGTCGAGTCGTCGCTCCCGAAGTTACAGCCGGCCAGCGCCGCCAACACTGCAGAACTACTCGTGTACTTCAGGATGTCGCGCCGACTCGGCCCATCTGGGGGCGTCTCGTCCCCCATTGTTACAACATCCTACAGTGTCGACTCGATGAATCGTGTTGTGGTACTGGGACGTGATGGCTGTCGGACGCAGCCTCACTGTGGTAATCTGTCACACACGCATCCGCGTGCTGTATGCTGGGTGTTGTCATGGTTTCCCTCTGGCGCTCCGCCTGTAGACGCCCGGACTCGTCGAGGTACGAAACGCCACTTGCATCAATTCAACACACCAATTTATATTCATTATGTAATAATATTAATTGGTTCAGGAGCGGTTTTCGGCCGTAGAGCCGTATCTCGACACTAATTTGCATTATTATTCAGGTCAGAAATCAACAACTTCGCCGGTTTTCACCATATTTATCACACGTGGATTAGCAGTCTCGAAATGCGGTGGGTACCCCTCTCCCCCGATGCATTGTGCTGTCAGAGGCACTCGCACGCGTGGACGTTTCGCCAACTGGTCGATACGCACGAGTCGAGCAGGACACCGGGTGTTCTGCCACGATTGACAGTGTCGCTGGCGAACGTCTTTCGAAGGTGTCGCACGTCCTGCGTTGAGTTTATCGAATACGAGATACGTATCAGAGGTGCCCCAGAAACGGATAGGCGTCGGTTGCGCCCGGCAACAGGTGAAATTTCGAGGCGGCGAGTCGCCAGCGGACTCACAAGACCGACTGTGCCAGTCCCAGGAAGATGAAAAATCCGAGGACGTCTGTCGCAGTCGTGATGAAGATGGTCGCCGATGTCGCCGGGTCTTTGCCGATTCGGTCGAGGACGAGCGGGATAATCGTCCCGAAGAACCCGGCGATGACGAGATTCAACACCATCGAGACACCGAGAACGAGTCCGAGCAACGGACTCTGGTTGAACACGGACGCGATGAGTGCGACGAGAACGCCGGTAATCAACCCGTTGGCAGCACCGGCGATAGCCTCGTTGAGGACGGCGCGACCACCAGTAGAGAGTGAAATCTGGCCAAAGGCCAGTCCCCGAACCGTCACGGCCATCGACTGGGTGCCGGCGTTCCCGCCCATCCCGGCGACGACGGGCATGTAGACGGCAAGGAGCGTAAACGCCGCGATGGTCTCCTCGAAGAAGCCGACGGCACCGGCCGCGAGAAACGCCGTGCCGAGGTTGATTATCAGCCACTTGTAGCGGTTGCGAACCTTCGAGAGTGGGCCATCGAGTATGCTTTCCTCCTCCTGAACACCCGTGAATTCGTAGAGTGTCTCACTGGCCATCTCCTCGATGACTCCCAGGAGGTCTTCGGCGTAGATGACACCGAGGATGCTGCCATCGTC
Organism: uncultured Halobacteriales archaeon; assembly: GCA_964520265.1. GTDB lineage: Archaea > Halobacteriota > Halobacteria > Halobacteriales > Haloarculaceae > Salinibaculum. The sequence goes on from CAZFOF010000048.1 coordinate 9,036, forward strand.
GTCGAGGACGGCGACGGAACTCTCTGGATTGCTCCGGAACACGTCGACGACATCGGTCTCGGTACTGTCGTAGCTGACCGCTGGCGTGTCGCGAAGGTGGTCACGGAGGGCAACAGAGCCGCCGTCGTCCATCGCCAGAACCTGACTGGGTAACTCACCGACCAGTTCGTCGTTCTCTGTAACGAAGATGACAGGGAATCTGCCGGTTCGGTTTTCGTGTCGCTGCACACGCTGTGCCACAGCGTCTATCGTCTGGTCGATTCCGACAGTAACGTAATCGAGATGCATCAACCCGGCCGCACTCTCGGGGCTGAACTCCAGGAGAAACGCGACTTTCTCTCTGCGGTCGTCGTCGAGCCGTCGCAGAATCTCGGCCTGTGTGTCCGCCTCGACCAGTCCCAAGACGTCGGTCACCTCGTCCGGGTCGAGGCGACGGACGAACTGATAGAGCTGATCGGGACTCATATCGGTGACCACCGAGCGTTGCACCGTCTCGGACACCTGGAAGAACACTTCTCGCTGGCGACCAGTCGGGAGTTCTCGAAACCGGGCAGCAGGCCGACTGGAGGTGATAAGCTCCTGCTGGAGGTCGGCAAGCGGTGTGGCCATAGTACACCTGTCGGGCCACATCTGTTAAATAATATGGCTGGTATTTCCGCCGAGAACACGCACACCGCTGTGAGATACGTGATATGGATTTGAACCAGAGCGAGCAAGTATCAGAGATTGAAACTAACATCGGTATTTTCTGAGCGGGTAGAGATGGGTCGGTATGGTAGAGAGCCGCCCTGCCGTCGGCGACGACCGAACCCGGTCGATTTCGCCGGTCATCGGCGTTGTCCTCCTCATCGCAATCACAGTTGTCCTCGCCGGCGGTGCTGCAGTCGGGTTCTTCCTGTTGACGGACGACTCCGAGCCAGTCCCTGGAACCCAGTTCGAATTTTCGTACAGCGCAGACGAGAACGCGGTGACGGTCATCCACGGAACCGGTGATGTCCTCGTGGCAAAAAACACCGGGAAACTCGCCGTCGTCATCGACGGGGAGAACGGTCAACAGCAGGTGACGTGGGCTGGTACCGGTGAGGGTGTTGTCGATATTGAGAATGGGCAACTGTCGTCTGGCGACAGCATCACAATCGACGACGCGGCCGGAGGCGATACCGGTGACCGAACACTCTCTTTTGGACTCGAACAGGGAGATACAGTCCGTCTCGTCTGGACTTCCCCATCTGGTGAGTCCACTGCCGAACTGACGAGTGATACCGTTGCCGAACTGACGAGTGAGCCACCGTCGATTCTCGACCGCGATGGAACAGTGGTCGTGGGAACAACAGGAGTCGGCGGTGACGGCGGAGGAACGGTCACAGTCGGCCCGAGCGACGTAGCAGCACTCGGGAGTCTCGCAGATATCGATAGCGACAGCACGCGCGAACTTCCATACGTCGACACCGGTGGGAACCTCCGTCTCAACGATAGCGACGGTGAGACACAGACGCTTGTCGACGTGAGTACCGCTCCAGCAGCCCAACTACCAGATACAGACAAAACACTGCTCGCGACCGGTACCTGGAACGGAAGCAGTCAGTCGGTGTTCTATGTCAACGACGCTCACTCGGTTATCTACCGCGCCAGACCGGGTGAATCGCCAACTGCGGTCGCAAGCCTGTCTGCAAACGGTGCCAACAGCGTCCTCGGTATCGGCGATATCGATGGCGACAGCACCGCCGAACTCGTCTACACCGGTAGTTCACAGGAGGTTCGGTATCTCGAACCGGATGGAACACGGCAGACGACTGGCTTCACATCCGGCTCCGATGTGGGCATCGGGAACGGGCAACTACCCGATATCGACGGCGACGGAACCGACGAGGCACTGGTCGTCGATGGCAGTAACGACATTCGGCTTGTCGATGCGAACGGTCCCGAGTCGACTCCGGCACAGAGCAGCGTCAACGCCGCAAAATCACCCGTGACCGCCGCGGATGTCGACGACGACGGAGACCTGGAAATCGCCTACATCGACGATGGCTCGACAGACGTAGAGTACATCGACGACGTGTCTGGTTCCGCAACAGTCGAGACACTCACCGACGAGGCTGGGAATG
>CAZFOF010000049.1:0-8068 GCA_964520265.1 uncultured Halobacteriales archaeon
CGTCGCGCTCAACGCTACACTCGAAGAGTACGACGTCGACGGTGTCATCTCCGGTGTCCGCTGGGACGAACAGGAAGCACGCGCCGACGAGACGTTCTTCTCGCCGCGTCACGACCCGGACATCTACCCCCCGCACGACCGCATCCAGCCGATTCTCCAGTTCGCCGAACCGGACGTCTGGGAGGCCTTCTGGGGCTTCGTCGTGCCCGAGACTGTCGAGGGCTACCCCGACGAGGGCTACGTCCCGACCGGTGCCGACGACCTGCCAAACGACCTCACCCAGGACGACATCCCCGTGAGCCCGAAGTACTTCGCCGGGTTCCGCTCGCTGGGCAGTGAAATCTCGACGGACAAATCCGCCGAAGAGCCTGCCTGGTTGCAGGATATGGCGAACACGACCGAGCGCGCTGGCCGCGCCCAGGACAAAGAAGACCTGATGGAGCGCCTGCGCGACCTCGGCTATATGTAAGGCAGCCACTTTTTGTTTCGTCGGGTCTCGCGCGCCGCTCCGCGGCGAAGCGACCCACTCCTCATACTGTTGGCTATAACTTCGTGAACGATGTTGGCACCCCGTTGTGCCAAATCTGTTCACGTACGTATAGCCGGGAGTATCAGAAAAACGTGGTGAAAAAAGCCGCTCACGGTCGGTAGAGCGTTCGCAGATGCTACCCCTCTCATCGCAACCGACCCTGACTGCCTCGCCAGTCGCTTTTTTACGGAGCACGACAACCGTCTGGTATGGGACTCTCCCGAACCCAGCACGAGACACTGATGCACGTCGCACAGAGCGAGAAGTTCAGCGGGTCGGGAGCCAAATCGAATCGGGGGGCGGTGTGGATGGCAAACCAGAGCCAGCGCGGTGTCCGACAGGTCGAGCAGACACTCGCCAGTCTGGAAGACCTCGGACTCGTCGAGGTCACTGACAAAGGCCCCTCGCTCACCGAAAAAGGCCGAAAGACGCTGGCAGACGGCCCCGAAACGGTCTCCTTCGAGCGCAAGCCGGCGACTGTCGAACGCGAGCGACTGAACGAACTCGATAGCAAGCAGGAGTCAGAGGGACTGGTGTCGTGGCTGCGCGAACTGTTGGGTTAGCCCAACTCGTCGATGAGCGATTCCAGTGTGCCGATGTGTTGCTCGAATTTCTCGCGGCCTTCTTCGGTGAGTTCGTAGGTCGTCTGCGGTTTGCGGTCGACGAACTGCTTTTCGACGGCGACGGCACCGGCGTCCTCCATCGTCGTGAGGTGACTCGATAGATTTCCCTCAGTGATATCGAGTGCCTCAGCCAGAGCGGGAAAGCGAGTCTCGCCGTGCTGGTAGAGGTACGCGAAAATTTGCAGACGTGTCGGCTGGTGGACAAGCTTGTCGAACTCCATGGTCAAGCACGTGCGAGTACGATGTACGAACCGATGGCGTGGAGGCCAAAAGCGATTCCGAACAGCGCGTACCCCCACTGCCGGAGGAGGGCGAACTGTGGCAACAGTCCAGCGAAGCCGAGCATCCACACGCCACCGACGTAGAAGGCCAGTCTGTCTCGCTTTCGGATGTAGTACGCCTGGAGGAGATTGCCGGCGACGAGATACGCCAGTCCGACTGCACCGACAAACAGTGCGAATATCGTACTGCTTGCGACTGCCGACTCGACGCCCTCCAACAGCGGGGACAGAAACGACAGCACGACGAGCGCGTAGCCAAAGACTGACAGATAGACCAGCCGCAGGTCTGGTTTCGCCGCACCCGTTTGACTGCTCGTTCGGTCGTCAACTGCAACGGCCTGGTAGATTCCACCGGCGGTCATGAACCCACCCCAGGACAGCCAGTGGCCCCACCACGGCAACTCCTGCATCACGACAGCCTGAGAGCCGACCGATGCGAGCGCGACGAGGACGCCATAGACAAGCCAAACCCGGAACTGCGTCGGGTAGCGTTCCTGAATTCCCATCGCGTCTTTGATGGTCTCCAGTTCCGAGCGGAGTTGCTCTACGTCGAGTTCCTCACTCATCGTTGTGCCTCACGTGGACGTAGTAGTTGAACAGGTCTGTGTAGGTCGGTTCGATGCGCTCGGCGTCCTCGCCAAGTGCCGCCTGCACTTCCTCTATCCCGTAGTCGTCGGCGAGAAAACCCCGTGCTTCCCCGCCGAGGGGAAAGAGTCGTTGGTCACGGACGAACGATTCCGCCTCGCGTATCGACTCGCTGCCGGTCACGCGGAGGACGGGTGGCACCGACTCCATCAGTTCCGCCGGCGTCCCGACTGCGGAAATCGTGCCGTCGGGCATGAACGCGATTCTGTCGGCGATGTTAGCGTCCATCGGTCTGTGACTGGAGATGAGAAACGTCTTGCCGTCGTCGTACTGATCCAGGATGATGTCGTGGAAACGCTGGATATTCGTGAGGTCGACACCGGCCGTCGGTTCGTCCAGCAGGTGGACGGGAACGTCGACGCTCATCGTCAACGCGAGTTCGAGTTTTCGCTTCATCCCCTCGGAGTAGTGTTTGACGAGTTTGTCGAGGTCGTCGGCCAGTCCCAACTGCTCGACGTATTGCTCCCAGCGGTCGGTAAAGCCGTGATGGAGACGGGAGTAAAAGGAGACGTTCTCCCGGCCGGTCAGCGTCTCGACGGCCATCGAATCCTGGAGTAAGAAGGAGAGTCTGTCGCCGCCGTCAGCCTCGACGGGGTCGCCAAACACCTCGACGGAGCCACTGGTTGGCTGCTGGCTGCCGGCGAGACAGGAGAGCAACACCGTCTTGCCGACGCCGTTTGGCCCCATCAACAGGAGAATCTCACCGTCTTGGACGGCCAGGTCAGCACCCCGAACGATATCATCCGCACCGAACTCTTTTTCGACACCGCGACTCCGCAGTGCAACGTCGCTCATGGACGCACCTCCCCGTAGACGACCCGACGCATCAAAACGATGCCGAGCGCAACGGCCACGGCCGCATAGACCGACAACTGGGTGACGCCGAGAACGACCCCAGGAACGTCGAGCGTGGACGCCTCCGCCGCGATATCTCCCGACGGGACGACCAGATGATGACTCACCAGTCGCGTCGCCGCCGTGTTCGGGAGCCACGTCAAGATTGCATCCGGACCCTGGAAACTCGCGGGGTCAGTGCCGTTGAACCCCGTGAGGAAGTACGACCCCAGCGCGATGCTGATTGTGATAATCGACGCATAGCGAGTGTCACGCACGAGCGTCGCGATAAAGACGGCGAGTGTCATCCAGACGAGGGCAAACGAGACCACGGCCAGCACGACCAGCGGCCCCGAGACAAGCCCCCGAATCCCAAACTCCGCTCCGGTACCCATCGCAACGACGAGGACGGCGACAAAGGCGACGACGGAGAGTACCACACCCGCGACCATCCGCCCAGCGAGGTCTGCACTGGGTGCGAGTGGTAGCGACCGATACTGGAGGTAGCGGTCGGCCTCGAAGTCCGCTGCGAGTTGTTGTCCGAAGGAGTTCAACGACGCGATAACCGCACCGAACATCCCGTAGCTAACTGCCGTCCCCGCCTTGACGTAGGGGAGGGCCTCCGACGGGATAGTCGATGTGTCGACGAAGACAGTGATGGTCAACAGATAGAACGCAACGGGAAACGCCACCGACCAGAACAGGACAACCTTGTTTCGGAACAGTTCTCTGCCGTATCGCTGGGCGAAGGCTCGCGCCTGTCGAACCCATCCGGCAACAGTACCAGACTGACGACCAGCAGCGGGGACATGCGCTGTCATCGTACGTCGAAGATTAGTCTCCAGTGCAATAAACTTTGATATCAATTTTACTTTTCAATATTGAGTACTTTGTGTTACAAAGCACCGAGCAAGAGGACGTTCTAGCGTCGGCAAGTGACAATCGAACGCAAAATTTCGATGCGTATCGGGCAAAATTGATACGGGTGGGGGTTCAGGTGAAATATATGACAGCGGAGATTCGAACCGACGTCAACCGGCCGAACGTGCCGACTGACGGAACGACGATAACGGCTGAAGTCGACGTCGAACCAGGGGAGAAACAGGAAGACGTACAGCGACACATCGGGCTGTGTATCGACACGAGCGGGTCGATGGGTGGGGAGAAAATTCAACGCGCCCGCGATGGAGCCTCCTGGGTTTTCGGGCTCCTCGAGGACGACGACTACGTGAGCATCGTCGCGTTCGACGCCGACGCCGAACTGGTAATGCGGCCGACGCGGTGGGGAGACATCGACCGCGACGACGCGATGGCAGCCCTGGACAATCTGACTGCGGGCGGTGGGACGAATATGTTCGAAGGGCTGCGGACAGCACAGGACGCACTGGAGAGTCTCGAATTCCGGGACGGGGCCAACAAGGGGACAGCCGTTCGCCGGATTTTGCTTCTCTCTGACGGCAAAGACAAGCACAACGACCCGCCGGATTTCGAGGAACTCGCACAGGAGATAGACCAGTCGGGTATCCGCGTCGAATCGGCCGGTATCGGTCACGACTACAACGAAGACACCATCCGGACACTGGGGACGACGGCCCGCGGGGAGTGGACGCACCTGGAAGGGCCGGGTGACATCGAGGACTTCTTCGGCGAGGCCGTCGAGCAGGCCAAATCCGTCGTCGCGCCCGACGCCCAGCTCGACCTCGACGTGGCAGACGGCGTCGAGGTCACTGATGTGTACCGGGCGCTTCCGCAGGCGCAAGATATCGACCTCGACTGGGAGGCAAACACCGCCATCGTGAAGTTGCCGGACTTGACCGAACGCGAACACCAGCGTGTCGTGATGAAAGTGCACGTCCCGGGGCAGCGCGACGAAGAGGAGGGCCTGGATCTCGTGGACGTGACACTGACCGCACGCGGCGGCAAGGCCAGTGACACCATCAGCGTCACCTACACCGAGGACAACTCCGAACTCGCGGAGAACAACGAAGACGTCCAACTCGACCACCAGCAGACGGTCATCCAGACCGAACTCGGCAAAGGCAACGTCGAGAGCGCAGAGACGCAGGTCGAGCAGATGACACGCATCCACGGCGAGGACACACAGATTGTCAAGGAAGTGCAACAGCAGACCCAGATTGTCAAGGAGGGTGGGCGTGCGGAGCGTAACCGGGCGACCAAAATCGTCAGCGACGACGACAACGGCATCCAGAAGTGAGCGTATGTGACCTCAGCGACGGTGACAAGTGGTTCCCATCGAGAAGACACAAATGACACAGGCACCTGTGGTCGGCGAGCGAATCGCGGGCCGATACGATATCGAGGAAGAGGCTGGTGAGGGCGGGTTCGCGAAAGCCTACAAAGCCCGGGACTCACTGACTGGCGAGGTTGTCGCTATCAAGGTTCCAAACTACGAAGGGTCGAGCAACGACCCCGCCGTCATCGACGAGTACTTCAACAAGGAATCGGAGTCGCTGGCACAGATCGAGGAGGCCGGCGGCCACCCGAACGTGATGACGCTCATCGACCGCGGTACCCACGACGGCGACGACTTCCTGGTCGTAGAGTACATCGACGGGTACGAACTCGACGAGGCAATCGAGCGACTCGGCCCCCGGAAGGACAGTGAAGAGGTACGCAAGTTCGGCGTCGGCCTCGCGGACGCGATGGGGTTTCTCCACGAGGCCGAGATTGTCTACCGCGACCTGAAACCGGACAACGTGATGCTCACCGAGCGCGACGGACTGCCGACGCCGGTGCTCATCGATTTCAATACGGCGACGGGGTTCGACGCGGAGGGGCACGCAGCAGACTCGGGAACGACGATTCTCGGGCCATACAAACCACGCGAGGTCGCTGATGCCGGCGACAGCGATACCCGACAGGGACCGTGGTCTGACGTCTACTCCATCGGCAAGATTCTGCTGTTTTTGCTCCGTGGTACCGTGCCGAAAAAGGATGGAGTGAATCCGAGAGACTTCGGCGTCGACTGCGAGCCGTATCTGGCGGAGATAATCGAGAAGGCGACGATGTCCGATTACAGCGAGCGGTATCCAAACGCCACCGTCATGAAAGACGTGCTGGCGACGCGTGACCCGAGTCCGCCGTCAAAGGCACATCTCACCTATCTCGACGGAGAGACACAGCACACCGTCTACCCCGGCGACACCTTGGGGCGGCGGTACGCAAAAGGGCCGACACCATCGATTGCAATCGAGGACGACCAGGAGTATATTTCGACGGTGCAAGTGCAGTTCGAGCGGGAGGGTGACCAGTGGATTCTGCGCGACAAGAGTACGAACGGCACCTACGTACAGGGCGGGAACGGCTGGGAGTGGGTGCTTTCAGAGGCTGGCCGAAAGCGACTCCAGGAGCAAGGCGAGAATCCGGCAGACAGACACGGCAACGTGCCACCGGAGACGTACCCGATTTCAGACGGGAATCTCATTGCTCTCGTTCATCCCAGCTACCGCAAGACGTTCCAGTTCGAGGAGGAGTAAGATGCATTACGCTACGAACTACGATATTGGGGAGCGAAAGCGCAACGGCGGTATCAACGAAGACAGTATCGCACTGAGCGTTTTCGAACAGGGGCATCGTGACGGCTATCAAGGACAAGAGGTTATCCTCGACACCGGAGAGAAAACCAACGGCTGCGAGGCACAGTACCGGCCCGCGAACCGCGGCGCGGCGGCGTTCGTCCTCGCAGACGGGGCCGGCGGTCACGACGCCGGTGACGTGGCTTCCTACATCGCGACGACGGTCATCTGCGAGCAGTTGGCGAACGTCGTCGTGCGGACGGCACGGGCCGACCCGGAACCGTTCGGTATCGACATCGAGCGGCAACCGGATGTCCCGTCAGAGGTAGAACTCCAGGGCGCAATCGAGGACGCCATCGTATCGGCCCATCAGGCCATCATCGCGAACGCGGCCGAAACCGGTGTCGGCGCGTACACCACCGTCGTCGCCGGTATCGTCGCCGACGGGCGAGTCCACTACGGGTGGGTCGGCGACAGCCGTGCCTACCTCATCAACCGCCGAGAGGAGACCATCTCCCGCCTCACCCGCGACCACGCGGTCGTCGAAGAGATGTACCAGGACGGCGACCTCGACGAAATCGAGTCTCACGTCCATCCGCGCGGGAACGAGATTACACGCGCACTCGGCGGGACAGGCAGTGAAGACCCCTCGACAGCCGCCGTGCCGGTCGAGACCGACTCGGTGGACATCTACGCGGAAGATATCCTCCTGGTGACCAGCGACGGACTCATCGACGCACAGACCGACGCGCCGCATCTCCACGAGGAGTACGTCTCCAGTGACCGGAGCGACGACGTTGCAGAGCAGATTCGCGAAGCGGTCGTGACCGACGAGGAAATCCGTGAAAGCGTCTTAAACGCCGACACACTCGACGGTGCCGCCGGAACGCTCGTCGACCTCTCGAACGACCGCGGTGGCAAGGACAACCTCTCGACACTGTTGCTCAGAGACGAAACGTTCCCGAAGACGCCGGTCGGTGCCGACCTGGGCCATCGCGATGTGGATATCTCGAAGTCGGTCGAAGACCGGGAGACGATAATCGTTCAAGACGAGTGAGGCAGGTCAACTGTCGCAACAGTTTTTTACACGGACTACGACTGTGCGCACAGTATGTCAGAAAGTACCAGTTCCTTGGTCGAATGTCCCGTCTGTGGTGAGGAGTTTGACCCGACTGCTGCTGGGGGATGGTGTACCAATTCGGAGTGTGGCCAGTGGCGGTACGAGGACGTCGACGTAGGAACTTCGGGGGACGATGGGGAATCCGAAGGAGAGGACACGACAGAAGAGTCCGTAGACCCACTCGCCGCAGGAGAAGAAGACGCGGACGAGGAAGAAGAGGAAGAAGAAGACCTCGCCTCGCTTGCAAAAGAGCTAGAGAGTGAGCCAGACGAGTCGGACGACAATGCGACCGATTTCGGCGTCGGCCCGGGAGAGTCCAGTGCTGACGACGATGAGGCCAACGAGCCTGAAATCGAGGCGGAGGCCGACGATTCCGACGCAGAGGCTGTAGAAGACGAACCAGAAGAAGACATAGAACTCGACGAGCCTGACCTCGAAGAAGAAACCGAGGAAGCCGAAGTCGAAGAAGAAACCGAGGAAGCCGAAGTCGAAGAAGAAAC
>CAZFOF010000049.1:8168-11100 GCA_964520265.1 uncultured Halobacteriales archaeon
TCGAAGAAGAAACCGAGGAAGCCGAAGTCGAAGAAGAAACCGAGGAAGCCGAAGTCGAAGAAGAACTTGAACTCGACGAGCCTGACCTCGAAGAGGAGACCGAGGAGTCTGAAGTCGAAGCGGAAGCCGACGAGCCTGAACTCGAAGAAGAAGCGGAAGATTCCGAAGTCGAAGAGGAAATCGAGGACGTCGAAGAAGACGTCGAACTCGAAGAGGAGGCTGAGGAGGCTGAAGTCGAGGAAGAGACTGAGGACTTGGAACTCGACGAACCCGAAGAAGAGCCAGCAGTCGAGGAGACGTTCGACTGTCCGTCCTGTGGCACTGAGTTGGCTGAAGACACGAGTTTCTGTTCGTCCTGTGGTGAGGACGTCTCGTCGTACGACCCGGAGAGCGACGAGGGAGTCGACGAGGCCGACATCCTCAGCGAGTGTCCGTCCTGTGGCACTGACGTCGGACCAGAGGACAGTTTCTGTGCCGGCTGTGGCGAAGACCTGGAGAAACACCGCGGCGACGAGGAAGGACTCTCGGAGTGTCCGTCCTGTGGCACCGATGTCGGGCCGGAGGACAGTTTCTGTGCCGGCTGTGGCGAAGACCTCGACGCCGTCCGCGCGGGAGCAGACGAGAAAGCACCGGCAACAGCCGACGAGGAACCGGAATCGCTGGTGTTGGCAACGCGCGGCGAGGAAATCGTCGTCGACGACGGCGACACCCTCGGGCGCGAACTCCGTCGCATCCTGACGGAATCCGGTGGCGACCAGGACGACGCCGTTCGCATCCACCGCGAACACATCCGATTCGTCCGCGAGGAGGGTCAGTTCCACCTCGTCGACCTCGGCCGGAACCCGACCCGTCTGAACAACATCGATATGGAAGAAGGTGACCAGAAGCCGGTCGGGCCCGGCGACGAAATCGACCTCTCCGGTGTCATCAGCATCGAAGTACAAGAACCGTAACCCTGGTGGCGCGCAAGCGCCGCCACTACTACAATGGACACTGCACGGATTCGAAGAGAGTTTGTCGGGGCGATTCGACTGCTGGGAACCGATGAGTTGCGACTATTCGGCGGTGCGCTGGCGGTGGCAGTCGGCTACGCGGTCTGGCTCGGCGCAACGGGTGCCGCGCTGAATTTCGGACTCGGACTCGGCGAACAACCACTGTCCGCCTCCGCCTGGCAAGCGACGAGTACGGGAACGCTCGCGGCAGTCGTCGTGCTGTGGGTCGTCCTGCCAGCAGCAGTTGTCACCTATCTGGTCGACCGCGCAGTGACGAACGAGAGCGGGAATATCAGCGAGCACTACCGGTTTAAAAACCATCCGTTCCTGCTCGTCGTCCCCGTTCTCATTCTGTATGGCGCAGGTGTCGGGGCTGCCGTCGCCGTCGGGCAATATACGGCAGCGATACTGGGAGTGTTGAGCGCGGTCGGACTGTTCGCGTTGGTTCGGACAGTTGCCGCCAGCTATCGCGTGTTTAGCTTCTCACACCCACGACTCGTCGAACTGTTCCTGTTCGTCGCGCTGGCTGTCGACGCCATCGCAATCCCAATCAGCGCAGCCACGCTGACGGATCGGCAGGGCATAGTCGAGGCGGCGGCGACCGGCCTGGGGAACAAATACGGCACGACGGCCATCGAAACGGCCGTCACCGGGTCGCGGACGGTTACAGACCTGACGATACCGTATCTCCTCGCCGCGACAGCACTCACACCGGTTGCGCTGACGCTGGTGTATTTCGTTCTCCAGAGCATCGTCGGCCTGGCCAGACGAGTGCAGAGTCCGAATATGCGCCGCGACAGACTCCGTACGGGCCAGCGCTTGCCCGAGTTCGCCAAACCAAATCACGGCGGCGAAAACAGAGAGACAGTTCCAAAGACGTCGGTGCCATCGTCCTCGACAGAGCAATCGTCCGCCACGTCGGGAACGCAGTCATCGGGTGGGTCGACGACGGCAAACGCCTCGACGACAAATACCTCGACCACGAGTACGAACGGAAACACGACCGCAGCCAACAGTTCAGCAACGAACACCACGACGGCAGACAGTCAAGCAGACACCTCGTCGGCGGACAGTCAGGCCGACACCTCGGACGACGACACAGACGAGGATGCAGAGGTGAGCCACACGCGGGTGTTCAAACCACCGTCGGACGACGACTTCGAGATGGACGCGAGCACGGGAACAGCAGGCGAAGACACAGCAGTCGTCTCGGAAGACGGCTACGTCTGTCCGTCCTGTGACGACCGATTCAGCGCCGACGCGAGCTTCGATTACTGTCCGACCTGCGGAAGCGAACTCGAAGAGACCTGACCTATCGCGCGTCGTCGATTTCGTCGATTGCGTCCGGATTCTCGATGCTGGAAAGGTCGCCAAGTTCCTCCCCTTTGTAGACGCCCTGGATGATACGGCGGACGATTTTCCCGCTCTGTGTCTTGGGGAATTCGTCGACGAACAGCACCTCGCGGGGGCGGAAGGGCTTGCCGAGTTCTTCGCCGACCTGCCCCCGGAGGTCGTCCCGCAGGTCGTCGCTTTCCTCGTAGCCCTCGTTGAGGATGACGTAGGTCACGACGGCAGTGCCCGTAGTATCGTCGGGTGCACCGACCGCGACAGCAGCGTTTACCGCATCGTGTTCGATGAGCGCCCCTTCGACTTCGGCGGGGCCGACCTTCCGGCCTGCCACGTTCAATACGTCGTCGGCGCGCCCGTGCAGGAACCAGAAGCCATCCTCGTCTTTCTGTGCCCAGTCGCCGTGGTTCCACAGGTCGTCGAAGCGTGACCAGTACTCCTCCATGTACCGCTCGTCACCACTCCACAGCGATTTCGTCATCGAGGGTGCCGACGACCGACAGACGAGATATCCTTTCTCGTGGGTGTCGACGATAGAGTCGCCCTCGGGGTCGACGATATCGACATCCATACCCAGCGCGGGGCCACCGAGA
>CAZFOF010000050.1:0-11013 GCA_964520265.1 uncultured Halobacteriales archaeon
GGGCTACGTCGACCTGGAGTGTCCGACTGGGGACGGCGTGGACGTTATCAAAGAGGCACTGCAGGCCGCCGAGGGCAACGGCGACGTGCCCGAAGAACTCGAACTCGACGTGACCTACGTCGGGTCGCCGGAGTATCGCATCGAGGTGCAGGCCCCCGACTACAAGACTGCCGAATCCCACCTCGAAGCGAGTGCCTCCCGTGCAGAGGCAGTAGTCGAAGACCACCGCGAACGCAACGAAGACGACGAGTAGTCGCCGTGAAATCCGATATTCTTGTCTGTGCCGACTGGGAAGATGCACACGACCGCCCAGTGTACACGCTGCGTGACACCTGTCCCGACTGTGGGGCAGCGGCCGTCAACAGCGCACCGGCACCGTTCAACCCCGCCGACCCTCACGGAAAGTATCGACGCGCACTTAAGCGGCGCAACCGCCAATAGCGGGTATGGACGAATTCGAAATCGAGGCGGTTGCCGAGCCGGAGCTGACCGACCCGGTACTCGTCGAGGGGCTGCCGGGCGTCGGCCACGTCGGGAAACTCGCCGCCGAACATCTCGTCGAGGAGCGCGACGGTGAGCTGGTACGTCGCATCTACTCGACGCATCTCCCGCCACAGGTGAGCGTCGAGGATGGCCTGACACAACTGGCGTGTACAGAGATTCACGCCGTCGAAACCGACGGTCAAGACCTGCTCGTGCTGACCGGCGACCACCAGGCACAGGACACGGTCGGCCACTACGGGCTCGCGGATACATTTCTCACGGTCGCGGATACGCTCGGTGCCGAGCGCGTCTTCGCACTCGGCGGCGTCCCGACCGGGGAACTCATCGAGGAGTACGACGTGATTGGCGCGACGACCAGCGAGAGTCAGCGCGACGAACTTGAGGAAGCAGGTGTTGAATTCCGCGGTGACGAACCAGCCGGCGGTATCGTCGGCGTCAGCGGCCTCCTGCTCGGACTGGGCGAGCGCCGCGACGTGCCCGCCGCCTGTCTGATGGGCGAGACCAGCGGCTATCTCGTCGACCCCAAGAGTGCACAGGCAGTACTCGAAATCCTCCAGACCGTCCTGGAGTTCGAGATTGATTTCACCTCGCTGGAAGACCGCGCAGAGGAGATGGAAGAGGTCGTCAGACAGATTCAGGAGATGGAGCAAGGTGCGCCCGCAGCGTCAGAGGAAGACCTCCGTTATATTGGCTAAGCGAACGAGAGATTCTTACAGGTTCGTTCCGTATCACAATCCGTACTCGCCGACATGGTTTCAGGAATCCCACTATGGCTGCAAAGCGGTGTCCTGTTGGGGATGCTTGGCACCCTCGCCGTAGCGGGTGCGTTTCTCGCCGCCGAGCGGTTCATTCCTGGCAACCCGACACCGAGAGACCACTACAGCGGTGAGTCACGACGACGGACGGAGTTTCGCACGTATCTCGACGCAATCGGTGAGTCCTACGCCGAAGACCACTTCGTCGAGGGCCAGCACGTCGCCTTTTATCTGCCACGACGAGACGTTGCCATCACCTTCGACCCGCAAGCGTACTACCGCATCGACCGCTCGCCGACCTGTGCGATACTGGTCGAACACGAGATGCCCGGGTCGGCACTCGGGAGTCGCCTCCCCTTCGACGTGCCCGATGTCGACGTTGGCAACCCCTCACAGTCCGGCATCGACCCTGTCCGTTCTGCCTTCGCCGAACTGGGCGTGCCCGCGACTGCAAGCGTCGAGGAGGTCAAACGTGCCTACCGACGACGAATCAAGGACGTCCACCCCGACCAGGGCGGCGACGAGGACGACTTCAAGCGGGTGCGAGAGGCCTACACGCTGGCCAAGCAACACGCCGATTGATTCACTCTGGAAAGACCGCCGACCGCCAAGATCACGATAGGTCGAAAAGTGGGTACTCGACACCCCTTCGCTGGGTGGCTATTTTGTAAATTAAATTCAGCAGAATTACTTCAAATTTGCACCAATATTTGAAATCAACAACCCTGAACAATTTCTCTCTGTACTGCCGGCAAATGGGATTCTCAGCTCCTGAAAACGGGCATTGGGATTACATGGCTCTAGCAAATAACAGTGGTGTGAACGAGCAGAAACCGCCAGATCAGCAAAGCGAAGCTTCCACCAAGGTCGTCGTCAGCGACTCCCCGTTCGTCGACGTGGAAACGCTCGAGGAGCGACTCGCCGAACTCGACGCAACGATCGAGGCCGTCGACACCACAGACGAAGCGACGCTCCGGAACCGCGCCGAGGGGGCACAGGCCCTGATTCTCGACGTCAACAGCCCACTCACGCCATCGACTCTGGACGCACTGGATACCCTGGAAGTCGTCGCCCGAGCAGGAATGGGTCTCGACAACATCGCCATCGACGCGGCCCGAGAGGCGGGCGTGACAGTCACCCACGCACCAGAGTACGGCATCGACGAGGTGGCGACGCACGCCGTCTCCCTGCTTCTTGCCTGCCGGCGCAACATCGCCGGCCACGACCGCGACGTGCGGGCGGGCGAGTGGAACTGGATGACCGACAGGCCACAGCCACAGATCACTGGCTCGACGCTGGGGCTTGTCTCGTTTGGAGCCACCGCCCGCCGCGTGGTCGAACTCACGCAGGGCATGGACTTCGACGTCGTGGTGTTCGACCCCTTCGTCGACGCCGAGACCATCGAGGAGTACGGCGGACGGAAGGTCGACTTCGAGACGCTGCTGGCAGAATCCGACCTGGTCTCGATACACGCACCCCTGACCGAGGACACCCGCGGCCTGTTCGACCAGGCCGCATTCGAGCAGATGCAGTCCCACGCAGTCGTCGTCAACGTCGGTCGTGGTGGAATCGTCGACGAGGAGGCACTCGCGGCGGCACTGACCGCCGAAGAAATCGCTGCGGCCGGACTGGACGTTCTCGCGACGGAACCACCGACTGCCGACAACCCGCTGTTTGACTGTGAAAACGCTGTGTTGACTCCCCACACCGCGTGGTACTCCGAAGACGCCCACGAGCGACTCAACCACGCTGTCGCCACCGACGTACACCGGGTTCTCACGGGCGAGCAGCCAGAGTACGGGGTCGACCGGAACGGCAACGGCGAGTGAGTCTGTCGGCGTATGGGTGTGCTTTTCCCCGAGCCAGCCATATCGTGCGTATGGACGAGGGTCGCTATCGTGTACTACCAGAGAGTGAGGGCGGACTCCGCCTGCTCGACCGGGAGGGATACGATTCGATTACTGTCGCAGCGTCTGGCCACGACGTAGAACTCGACCACATGCTTCCGGGCTATCTCGTCGACGCGACGCTCGACTGGACGGGTGCCGACCCGACCGTGGCGTCGCTGTCCGTCGTCCGCCCGACGCTGTATGCGTTCGTCGACGATATCGACCCGGTGTTCGAAGTCGCCGAAGAAACCTGGCGGGATGCACAGGCCGAGGGCGACACCATGAACAGTCGCGTGACGAAAAACACGGACGGCGTCGTCAACGGCGTGGTCTACGTCTTTGCCGAGAACAGCGCCGGGAGTCGCTTCGGGGAGTTCGCACGCGGTGCGCGCCCGCTCGAACCGCTGGTCGACCGCGTCAACGACAGAGACGAGGACGGCCCAGCGCCCCGGGAGGTGTTCGTCCTCCGGCCGCCGACCGACGAGTTCGTCATCGTCACGATTGCCTTCGAGAAGGGCGGCCGCTTCGCCGACACCATCCGCGATACCTACGACTGTCCACAGCCGACGGAGTCGCTTTCCTGACCGGACGCCCGTCTTTTCCCGGAGCCGACCCAAACGGAATGCATGGCAAGCGTCAGCGAGACCCACATCGAGAACCGCGAGCGAGTGCAACCCAACGATACCAACAACTACCAGTCAGCACACGGCGGCAACATCATGCACTGGATGGACGAGGTCGGCGCAATCTGTGCGATGCGCCACGCCGGTGAGACGTGTGTCACCGCTCACGTCGATAACCTCGATTTCGAGCAGCCGATTCCACAGGGTGACATCTGCGTCATCGAAGCCTACGCCTACGCGGCCGGGAAGAGTAGCATCCGCGTCCGTCTCCAGGCATTTCGGGAAGACCCCCGGACTGGCGAGCGAGAGCGGACGACGGACTCGTATTTCGTCTTCGTCGCTGTCGACGACGACGGTGCTGCGACGACCGTGCCGGAACTGACCGTCGAGAGCGAGCGATGCCGGGAACTCCGGGAAGCCGCACTCGCGGGTGAACACGAGCGCTGAGAGTGACCCGCAGGTACGTCAACCGTGGACCTGTGAGTTTCAGGCAATCACTTCATCTGTCTCAGATCGGATAGTTCTCAATGGCTGTGCAACAGACAGAAGATGTGTCTTTTAGCTAATTATAGATGAGCAAAAGTTTTTTTATTCCGTTCAGCGAGAACGAAAATGAGTGAATTCATAACAATGACCAACCCCAACTTCACGATCTCCGTGATGTCCTCAGCTAACCAGATGCACCAACTATCGTTACGGTGTCCACACCACGACCTGACGGTGTGGGGTGATTTCCGATGACGTATGCTCTTCAGGGAACGATCGAGAAGGCACTCCCGGATGGACGGAGCGTTCCGATGTCGGACGCCACAATCCGGGTCTATCGCCCAAAGGAGGATGTCTCCCCCGAAGAAATCGCTGCCAGACCGAAAGAAACGTTCGCTGTCGTCGACTCACAGGAAGTCGAGAATCGCTTCGAGCGAGTGGGCACGGCGCCGCTTGACGACCAGGGTAGATACGGAGTTCGACTCGGCGAAGACGGATCCTACGAGGGCGGTCCGGTCGCGATCCACCTGCACGTCGACAGAGTCCCCGCGGCGAACGATTCGGAGGCCGTTCAGGTCGCGCTGGACCTGATACAGCCGCGCTGGCGCGAGGTGGCACAAGAAGAAGAGGACGGCGCGTTTCTCAGCCGTCGGTCAGTCGAGGAAGCCCGACGGGTCGAAAACTGGGATCACGTCATTTCCCGTCAACACTGGTGTGCAATTCTCGAAGCGTTCGGGGTGTGGGTCGTCTGCGGGCAGGTTACCCTCTGCCCCCCGGACACGGATCAGGTTGAGGAAACCACCGCGGGAACCAGCAACCTGCCCGTGGATGGCGTAACAGTCCGCGCCAAGGATCGTGACATCGTGCAGGACGACGCACTCGGCTCCGATGTGACCGACGCCAACGGCAACTATTGCATCTATTACCGGAAGCGTTCGTTTGAGAAGACTCCCAGTCCGTTTGGCCCAATCGAATTGGTCGGGGGCCCCGACCTCTACTTCGAGATTACGGACGGCGGCCTGACCCTGCTCGACGAGAACCAACAGACGGGACGAACACCGGGACGGGAGAACGCCGAGCGGTGCGAAGACGTCGATCTGTGTGTCCCCCGCGGTGATATCCCCGAGGACGGTGATGGAAGCGGAATCACCCGTGTCCCGACCTACTGGCGGTCGATCGGGAGCCAGTTCGAGGTTCCCCAACAGGCGGGGACGGTCGCGAATGCTGACTTCGACGATTACGGCTACGCGGGCGACGACAAGTTCGCGCTTTACCGTACGATTACCATGGAGGGGAGCGCCCCGGTTCTCTACGCGACCCGCCCTAATCAATCCGATCAATACGTTGAGTACCGGTTTTTGGTGAGCGAGTCGCCCACCTCCAACACTGGAAGCGCCTCTCCCCAGAACTTCCAGCCGGTAGGTGTCGGTTCGTCCCGCTTCAGTGACGCGTTTGTCGACGGCGTCACCGTTGGTGAGATCGCCATCTACGACCAGACTGCAGTCGGAGACGCCACCGATCCTAATTTCAAAAAAGTCACTGTCAATCTCCGTGGCGGTCGTGGCGGTCATCAGAATTCGGCCGGTTGGGTGTCGCTCAAAGCGGCCGCAGACGAGGCATTGAACGATCGCTTCGGCGTTGATCTGGCAACCGTTCGGGCCAGTGGAAGCAACTACGAGTACCTCGGGTGGGATTCTCGCAATGCCCTCTTTGGGATCGACACCCGTGAGTTCACCACTGAACCGGACGTAGGGAGTGGAAGCGGCGGTGCACCACCGGCAGCGGGTAATTCGGTCTCGTCACAGCAAGAGATCGACCCAGAGCGCATTGCCATTCGCTTCGAGGCCCGAACGGTTGATTCCACGGGGACACAGGTGTCACCTGCAGGTAACAGCCGGAAACTCAATAGCGGCACCAC
The DNA here is from genome assembly GCA_964520265.1 of uncultured Halobacteriales archaeon. Classification (GTDB taxonomy): domain Archaea; phylum Halobacteriota; class Halobacteria; order Halobacteriales; family Haloarculaceae; genus Salinibaculum. Next base: position 6,176 of record CAZFOF010000050.1, read on the forward strand.
CCTGAACGCCGCGGTCATCAACAACAACTCAGAATATGTCCAGTTCCAGGTCGACGACCTCACGGGTGACCCGTGTGCCGACCTCACTGGCGATGTCGATATCTCCTATACGATTTATCACCCGCATCTGCACGGCGTTGAGCTCCGTATCGAGAAGAACACCCGTACCGAGACTCTCGACGACCCCACCAACGAGGTCTCCTTCAATCCCGGATCCCCACCGGGGGGGAACTGGGACGACAGCGTCGCGAAAAACAGCCCGAGCGATCCCCAGACAGTGGAATCGTTAGCTAATAAGGGACAATCTATTCAGAACGACCTTGTTATCAGTGACCCCAATGCATCGGAGGTTCTCAACGAAGACTGTGCGTATCGAGCGGTCTTCCGGTACAAGCGCCGCCTCCACAACGGCTACGACGCTGATCACTGGAACCACCAGGATAGCCTGTTCTGCTGGGCGCCGGGTGGGTCTTCCGAGTCTTGATCTCACTGACTTCTTACACCCATCAGGTCAGTGGGGTATGAAGCAGACACGCGTCTTGCTCAGGGCGGAGATTATATGCCGGAGATTGTATTCAACCCCGCGTGCGGTGGGGCAGGGAATCCGCCTTGGTTTCTTTTTGAAGCACCACTCATACGGACTGCTGTACGTCAGTACCGGACTGACCGCACGAAGGCGTGCGGTCGTCCCCGAAAACAGTTACAGCAATCCGTATCAGATACCTTTGCTCATGAGGTGACTCCGGAGGATGTCTGCCTCCTTGTTGCCGGTCGTCGGGTTCACGAGGACGACCACGTCGTCGGCGTCGAAGGCACCTCCATCGGCGAGTTTCCGAGCACCGCTGTAGGCCGCGCCGCCGGAGGCACCCATCGTGATACCGGCCTCTGCGAGCGAGGTTGCACCTTCCAGAATCGCTTTGTCGTCGGTCGCAACGGCCCCGCCGCCGGTCGCGTCGAGTGCATCGAGTACCTGACTCCCGCCGGCGGGGTCGGGAATCTCCAGCGGGCCGACGATGGTATCTGGCGTCTCCCACTCGTCGGTTTCGGCGGCGTCGTCGTCCCACGCTGTGGCGATGGGTGCACAGCCATCGGCCTGTGCAGCGTAGAGACGAGGCTGGTCGTCTGCGAGTCCGAGCGTCGTCAGTTCGTCTCCACCGCGGTACAGTCCCAGCAGTTCCGTCCCGTGGCCGGTCGGGTGGACGACGGCGTCGGGGGTCTCCCAGTCCAGTTGCGCGGCAATCTCGTAGGCCAGCGTCTTCGCGCCCTCCTGTCGATACGGCGTCTCGAAGGGTGCCAGCGAGTACCAGTCTTCCTCAGCCACCGCGTCGGCGAAGGCCTCGGCGGCGTCGGCGTAGCGGCCACCGACGACGGACATGTCTCCGCCGTGGACGTTTATCATCGCCTTGTTGAGGAAGGGTGTCCGTGAGGGGACAAAGGAGTGTGACTCGATGTCGGCGCGAGCAGCGTAGGCCGCCGCGGCCTGCCCGCCGTTGCCCATCGACGGGACGGCAACGTCGGTCGCATCGTGTGCGACGGCAGCGGCTACGGCCAGCGCGACACCGCGGTCGAGTGCCGCGCCGGTCGTGCTGTGACCCTCGTCTTTGACGTAGACCGTGTCCACACCGAGGTCGTCGGCGATGCCGGGACAGGACACCAGCGGTGTCGCGCCCTCGCCTGCGGTCACGAGCGCATCCGACGGGAACGGAAGGACGTCGGCGTAGGCGGCGATGCCTGCGGAGGCATCCGGCGTGAGGTCGTTACGACTCACGTCGACAGCCTCGTAGTCGTAGGTCGGGTCGAGCGTGCCGCCACAGTCGGGACAGCGGTGTGTCACGCTCGCGTCGTGTACCGTCTCGCAGTCGGGACAGCGAAGGCCGGCGAAGGCCGCAGTCGTCTCCATGTGCCGCTTTGAGGGCGCTGGCGACTAAGCCCTGTTCGTTTCATCCGACCGCTCGACAGGAGAAAATCTGGCAGACGGAGTTACAAACCCAGTACGTCCTTCTCGTGGTCATCGAGGAGAGCGGTCTCGGGAGTCGCATCCCTGAGTTCCGATTCAGACAGTGACTCTGTGTCACAGCTTTCTGGAATGACGACGGTAACACTCCCGAGATGCTCCGCCACCGTTTCGTGTCGCTGGACTGTTCTCCCCTCTTTCTGGATGACCCAGTATCGTGATGGAGGTGCAATTGGCCTGGTCATCGTGTCAACTGGTCGGTACCCTGGGGGACGGGTCTTTGCCATGTTTTGCCATGCCATTTATCTGTTCAGCAACGAAACCATCTCGCCGACGGAGGATGTGAACGGGTCGATTTCAGTCGTCTTCGAACGAGACGGTCAACTCACTGGAGCGGTCACTCGTGTCTGCCTCGATAGTGACGCCGTCGGTATTCTCGGGCACCGTTAGCTCGATGCGACCGTCGCTGTCCGTGGTGCCGACTTGGTCGCCGTTGACCTCGATTGTGGCTCCAGCGATTGGCCCCCCATCTGCGGAGACCGCCACGGTGACTGTCTCGCCAGGCTCGATAGAGCCCTCGACGACTTCGATGCCCAGCGTCTCTCCCTCGCTGGGCGTGATGTCGAATTCGAAGTCGCGTTCGCCCTCGCGTTCCCCTTTCTCGACGTCCATGGCGACATCTGGCTCACGGGGAAGCGTCACCGTGAGACGGCCATCAGTGTCTGTGGTGCCAACCTCCTGGTAGTCAATCCGAACGGTTGCGTCCTCGACGGGGTCGCTGTCGTTTGTCACCTGCAGTGTGACAGTCTCACCGGGGTCGACTGTCCCCTCGGCAATCTCGATTGCCAGTGCCCCCTCCCCTGGCGGCGTCTCGTCGCCACTCCCGGTCTGTCCGGTACAGCCCGCAACCGCGGCAACACCGAGTGCACCTATCGCTTCGAGGTACGTCCGCCGTGTAGTATCACTCATACGGAGTACGCGTGAGAAGAGGAACAAAAGTCTCTGGTTTCAGTGCAGACACCCCAGGAGAACAGTCGTTTTGGTGGTGGCGCACACAGAACCAGTCATGACAGACGTAGCGGTCGTCGGCGGTGGTCTCGCTGGCCTGGTGGCGGCACGGACGCTGGCCGAGCGAGGAAAAGATGTGACGCTGTTCGAACGGCGTGCGGAGGTCGGCGGTCGCGTGCGAACCCGCGAAGTCGACGGGTTCACGCTCGACCGTGGCTTTCAGGTCATGTTCACTGCGTATCCGGCAGTCAAGCGTGAACTCGACCTCGATGCTCTCGATCTGGGCTATTTCACGGCCGGTGCGACGCTGGTACGGCCCGGTCAGCGCTCGACGCTGTCTGACCCGTTGCGTGACCCACGGTCGCTCTCGGCGTCGCTGTTCAACCAGGAGGTCAGTTTCGGGGACAAACTCCGCGTGTTGAAACTCCGGCGGGAACTCACCGGCCAGTCCGTCGACGCGGCGCTGCGCAACGACACCGAGACCATCGACGAATTCCTCGAGTCCCGGGGATTCACCGAGCGATTCCGGCAGAACTTCGCCGCACCGTTTTACGGCGGCATCACGCTCGACCGTTCGCTGAGTACGTCCCGAGCCATCTTCGAGTACACGTTCAAGATGTTGAGCGAAGGCAAGACGGCAATTCCCGCAGACGGAATGGGTGCCATCCCCGCGCAGTTGGCCGAGTTCGCTCGTGAGGCCGGCGCAACCATCGAGACGGAGACGCACGTCGAAGCCGTCGACGCAGACGGCGAGGGGGCGGTCGTCGAGACAGCGACGGAGACGGTGACGGCCGACGCCGCAATCGTCGCGACCGACCCGCCGACAGCGCAGGAACTCACCGGCGTCGACGCAGTGCCGGCGGAGACGGTGGGCTGTGTCACACAGCACTTCGCGCTGCCGGAGACCCAGCACCTCGACACCGGCAGTCGACTCCTGCTCAACGCGGCGGACGCGCGACCGAATACGGTCGCACCGATGTCCGCGGCAGCGAGTTCCTACGCGCCCGAGGAGATGCAACTGCTCAGTGCGACGTTTCTGGGTCAGCAAGCGGCCGACGACGACACCCTCGCGACCGAGGTTGCCGATGCGCTGGCCGCCTGGCATCCCGAAAACCAGTTCTCGAACCTCGAACTTCTCGCGACCGACCGCATCGACGTGGCCCAGTTCGCCCAGCCACCGGGCTTTCGGTCGTCACTCCCCGATGTCGACGACCCCGACGGAGCGGTGTACCTGGCCGGAGACTACACTCACTGGTCGTCGATACAGGGCGCGATGGAGAGTGGGCGAGCGGCAGCCCGTGCCGTCGAAACGTAGACGCGACGGTGTCGAGATATCGACAACCTGTCGGTCTCAGGTCGTGTGGCCGCCGTGGTCGTCGTCTTCGTCTGTCGACAGTGCTTGCGGGACATAGACGATGGTCGCACCGAGCATCGCAAAGAGGACGAGGATGGTGACCACGACGAACAGGAGTGCAATCTCTACCATGTGTTACTGTCCACCACTCGTGAACAAGAAAGTAGCGGCTTCACCGCTGAGTGCGTGCCACGGTCTCAAGACTTCGCGAAGTAGCTGGTGAAAAAGCCCGAGAAGAACGACGCGATAGCTACAGAGAGTGCCATCTCGTCCAGGTCCCACGGGCCGTCACCGTCTTCGGCCATGGCGTAGGTGATGCCGACGCTGATTGCTGCCGAGATGATGCCGTTGAAGAGGTCGTTGGACAGTCCCATACACCAGTGTTTGACCGCCGTCCCTATAGATTTACTCGCCTCAAAGACGGTGCCGAAACTCACCGAGTGGTGGAAATGACAGCGTCTCACCGGCGGCCTCGTCGACGACGACCGGTGCGAACGCGTCGGCGTCGGTGACCAGCGGCGA
>CAZFOF010000051.1:0-10525 GCA_964520265.1 uncultured Halobacteriales archaeon
AGCCTCGGGGCTTGTCCCCGAGGTACTTCACTGTAAAGAGTGTAAGGTATGAAAGTCTTGAAAACACTGTGTGCACTGAAGTAGCCAGTCTCCACTACCGGAAACCGACCCGCTTTTCATCTCCGCCGTGTCCCTCCCAGTATGGTCGATTGGGTTGTCGCGGTTGTCCTCGGTGTGATTCAGGGTGTTCTGGAGTGGCTTCCCGTCTCCAGCGAGGGGGCCGTCTCGCTCGTGTTGACGCTTCTGGATGCCGCACCGGACAATGAAGCCCAGTTCGCGCTGTTTTTACACGCCGGAACCGGCATCGCCGCGACAGTCTACTACCGCGACGTTCTCGCCGACGTGCTCCGTGACGTGCCGTCCTGGCGACCGGGAACGGCCTTCGAGAACGATACCGCCGATATCTCCTTTTTCGCCATTGCGACGACCGTCTCCGTCGTCGTGGGCTTCTCCGGCTATCTGGCGTTGAAGGAGATTGCGTCGGCGGTCGCCGGTGGAGCCTTCGTCGCGCTCATCGGCGCTTTGTTGTTGGGCACGGGGATTCTCATGCGGACGGCCGAATCGCGCAGTCACACCTACCGTGAGGTTCCCGGGCCCCTCGATGCCGTCCTCGTCGGCGCGTTGCAGGGACTTGCTGTCCTCCCCGGCGTGTCGCGGTCGGGCACGACCGTCAGCGCGCTCCTGTTGCGCGGCCACGACGGCCCCGAGTCACTCCGACTCTCTTTCGTACTCTCGATTCCCGCCGCCTTCGGCGCGGGTGTGCTGGTCGTCCTCGACGACGGCCTGCCGAGTATCGACCCGGGCGCCGCCGCGCTTGCTCTGGGTCTGGCCGCTGTCGTCGGCTATCTCACCGTCGATGCACTGGTGCGGATCGTCGACCGCATCGCGTTCTGGAAGGTCTGTGTCGGCTTCGGTGCTCTGGCTGTCGTCGGCGGCGGTGCGTTGCTGGTCTGAAAGACGTGAGTACACACCCTCTATATCGTGGTATGTTTCATTAGATATCTATAGCACGCTCCTTCTCGGCATGTTCCCTAATATATCAATATTACAATAGTTTTAACCGGGATGTCTCCGTGGACTCGGTTGCAATGTCGCCCAACTTCACTCGACGGAAAGCGCTCGAAACTGCTGCACTACTTGCAGCGGGAGGTTCGTTCGGTATCGGACAGGGGTTCTCTGACAAGCCCGATGAAGATGAGCACGAACACGACTACGAGGGAGGTGCAAGCCTCAACCGGTTCGCCACGAGCGTTATCGGGGCCGAAATCACGGGTATGTTTATCACGGAAGAAGGAGAGTTCTTCTTCAACGTCCAGCATCCCGACGCAAACCTCGACGGACAGGACGAGCCCGGCCGCGTCGGTGCGGTCAACGGCGTCGACATCAATGAGTTGCCCGAGGACTTCGCGAGCGTCCAGATTCCCGAGGGCGACGACCACGACTTCACCGACAGCGGCGACGGCAACGCGGAGCCGTACGACACGTACGTCCGAACGGCACTTGGTAGCTACCAGACGCTCGCCACGGGCGGTGACCCGACCGACGACGGTTCCGGGGAGACGCTCGGTTCGGTGTACACGCCGGATGGTGAGTACCTCACCGGACAGATAAATCCGGACTTCAACGGCTTCGTGCAATCCAGCGAGAACGACGACGAGGGGTATCTCTTCACGAACTGGGAGCACCGCCCGGGCACGATGAGTCGCCTGCACCTCAAGCGCCGCGGCGACGGTCGCTGGGACGTCCTCGGCCGGGAGAACGTCGACTTCTCCGATGTCGAGGGCACCTGGGTCAACTGCTTTGGCACTGTCTCACCGTGGGGCACCCCTCTCACCGCCGAAGAGAACTACTCGATTCCGGACACGCCCGTCTGGAACAAACCCGGCAACGGTTCCGTCGAGCGTCTCGCCGACCACCTCGGGTACGACGACTACGAGGAGAACTACCCGAACCCCTTCCGCTACGGGTACATCGTCGAACTCAAAGACCCCGAGGGCGAGCCCAAACCCGAGAAGCGCTTCGCGCTCGGCCGCTCGACTCACGAGAACGCCGTCGTCATGCCCGACGAGAAGACTGCCTACACCACCTCCGACGGGACGGCACGCGGCTTCTACAAGTTCGTCGCCGACGAGGCAGGCGACCTCTCGGAAGGAACCCTCTACGCCGCCTCGGTGGCCCAGGACGGTGCCCTCGGCGGCGACCCGACGGACGTGAGTTTCGACCTGGAGTGGATCGAACTCGGGCACGCCAGCGACGACGAAATCGAGGAGTGGATTGCCGAGTACGACGACGTCACGCAGGCCGATTTCACCTCCGGAGAGGACACCTACGCGCAAAACAGCTACATCACCGACGCGGAGATGGACGCGTGGGCAGCGGGCAACGCCGACGACGACCGCGTCGCGTTCCTCCAGTGTCGTCAGGCCGCGATGCGAAAAGGTGCCACGACGGAGTTCCGCAAGATGGAGGGTATCAACATCCGCCGGGACGCCGAGGCCGGCGAGGACTACGCCTACGTCGCGATGTCGAACACGAACGCGACGATGGGCGACGACGAAGGCGACATTCAACTCAACGGCGACGAGTGGGGTGCTGTCTACCGCATGCCCCTGCTCGAAGACGACGAGGGTGACCACGACTACGACATCCAGTCGATGGAACCGGTCGTCGTCGGCGGCCCGAACGCAAACATCTGTGGTGGCTGTCCGATGGACGCCCAGCCCAACTCCGCGAGCAAGGTCTGTCAGGACTGTCAGTTCAACCCGACCAAAGAGAGCGAGGACGGCATCAAAGGTCGCGGGATGGAAGCGATGAAGACGATTTTCACCGAGGAGAATTTCGGTGCCGACGCCGCGGAGACGACGATTGCCGAACCCGACAACATCGTCGTGATGGACGACGGCCGCGTCGTCATCGGCGAGGATACGGGGAACATGGGCCACGAGAACAACATGATCTGGATTTACAACCCCGGCGACGACAACGAACAGCCGGAACTTGACGACGACTGATAGTGATTACTGCGAGTCTTCACCGCTACGGTGAGCCGTGTCGGTAATAGGAGTCGCTGAACCGGCGTCTTTCGGCACCGTCGGTAAAACTATTTGCAGTAATCACTATGACGTGTCGAGAAGGGAGGTCTAGGCTCCCTTCGGGTCGTCGTTGTGTCGAGCGTACTGGAACAGGGCACCGGTTGCGAGCGCGACGACGAGCCACAGCGGCGCGATGCCGGGGTCGGACGCGAGCGCTTCCGGGTCGGTGTTGTTGAACACGTCCAGTAACGCCGGGCCGACAATCGAGATGACGCCTGCCCCGACACCGGTGAGGACGACTGACATCACGGCGCGGTAGTACGCCATGGCGATGAGTCCACCGACGACGCCGATACCGACGGCAATCAGCACCGTCTCCTGCAGTGCCTGACCCTGCAACGAGGGGTCGGCCAGCACGAACTCGAGGAGCTGTTCGGGCGGTACCTGCGCGTCAGTAGTCGGGAGTGAGAGGCGAATTGCTTCGGCGACGCGTCCCTGCGTGAGCATCGCCAGTGCCGCCAGCGCGGTCGTGATAAACCCGAGTGCACCCATCGCAATCTTGCTCAACGCCGGGACGATGACGCGACCGAGAATCGCCCCGATGAGGACTGCACCACCGAGGACGAGGAGTCCGTTGCCGCCGCCACCAGCCTCTGACTGGACTGCGAGTCCGACGCCGATGCCGACACCCCCACCGACAGCGTAGCCGATGAGCGCGAGCAAGAGTCCTGTAATCTCGTATGCGAAGTACGTCAGTGCAATCCCGACGAGGCAAAGCCCCGCGAGGAGCACGACGGGGAGTTGTGCCTGCATGGGAGTTCATTTGTCGTGATATATCTTAAAACTAGGAACTCCACTGGGGGCAGAATTTGCAGACACCAAGCCAGCGAGTCCGTGGGTGCTTATATAGCTTCGATACACTACCTTCAGATGACAGACGGCCATGAGTGAGGGAGAACAGAAGCTCGTCGACACCTCGGGGGACTACCGGTACGTCGTCAAAAACGGCGACCCGCTCGAGGACGCGGACTGGCGTTCCTGTCGCATCGTGTTGACGAGCGAGCGCCTCGTCCTCGCCACCAACGGCGGGAAACAGGCGATTCCCCACCCCCGTATCATGGTGCCGGACGACGAGGACTCTCTCCCCGAGGGAGTTAGCCCGGGCAATGCGACGCCGCTTGAAATCGGCGACAACGTCATCCTCGTCGACGCACAATCGGTCGGCGACTTCGAGTCCGAATACTGCCGTGCGGCGTTGCACGACGAGGTCATCCTCGTCAAACATTCCGCCGTCGTCGGCGGTGTCATCCAGGACGAGGCTACGTGGTCGAAATGCCAGTTCCGCCTCGACGACGATATGGTGACCATCGGGCTGCCCGGCGGTGACAGCCTCACCTTCGACATCGAGAACGTCGGCACCATCGACACGGACGACCAGCAGGTGATGGGCGAGCAGCGGTCGGTGGTCAAAGTCGAACACACCGACGAGCAAGACCGGAGCGTCGAGACCCACTTCTCGGGGATGGCCTGGCACTCCCGGGCGCTGAAATCACTCCTTCGGACGGTCATCGAGGAGCGCCAGGACGATTACGAACTCTCGGAGATGGAGAGTCAGGTGTTGATGGCGCTGTACTCCGGCGTGTCACCGTTTGAAATCGCTGATTTCGTCGGTATCGATGTCGAACAGGTCGAGGAAATCTACCAGACGCTCCTCGATGTGGGGGCAGTCGACAAAGTCCGCGAGCGCACCGAAGTCACGCTGAACGCCCAGGGGCGCAATATGGCAAGCGAAGCCATGAGCCAGGAATAGCGCTGGCTTTCGACAGCCGTTCCGTGTAATTATCCTGACAGCGACAGGAAGAGGCTGGTTTCCGACGCTGATTGGCTCACCGAGACAGGACTCGTCGTCTTTCTCGATAGACACAACACCTAATTACACGTATCAAGTATCTCATGGCAACGGCACGTCTCGGGTATGAGCAATTCAGAGAAGAAAATCGAGGACACGCAGGGCAAGTATATGCGGGCCGTCAGCGCCGGGCAGGAGATAAACGACGCCTCCTGGCAGCAGTGTCGCGTGGTGTTGACGAGCGAGCGTCTCGTCCTCGTCGCCGACGAGAAAATCACCGTCCCGCTCGAGGACATCGACCAGATGGGCGAACGCTACGACGTGAATCAGGCAGCGACAAGCGAGTCGACGTACTCCACGCTGTACGTCGGCAAGGACGTCATTCTGCTGTCGGTGGGTGACCACGAGACCTTCCAGACCAACTTCTACCGTGCGATTCTCGACAACGCTGTCATCTACGTCCAGCATCCCGCGGTCAGAGGTGGCGTCGTCCAGAACGCCGAGTGGCAACGTGGCCGACTGAAAATCTCCGAAGATGCCGTGCGGATGGTACTCGAAGACGGCCAGAAGTTCGTCATCGACCGCAACGACATCGGCGATTTCGACACCGACGAGAAAGTCGTCGCTGGCGACGAACGCGCCGTCATCGAGGTCGAACACAGTGACGACGACGGCACCTCACTGCAGACACATCTCTCCGGGCGTGATCATCACATCTCCGTTCTCAAGCAACTCCTCGAAGAAGGGGCCGAACGCAACCGTGCCGACCTCGATCTAGATCCCGTCGAGCGCCGCGTCGTGATGGCGCTGTACTCTGGTGTGTCACCGTTTGCGATCTCCGAGTTCGTCGGTATCGATGTCGAGAAAGTCGAGGAAATCTACGACACGCTCATCGAACTCGACGTTATCGAGGTCGTCCGCGAGCGCAAAGAAGTCGGCCTGACACCGCAGGGCCGGAAGGTCGCCGGCGAAGCGATGGGCGAACGGTGATTCACGTCGTCGTGTTCGCTTCCGCAAGCGACTTCGAGTACATTTCATATTTCCTGAAATGAGTTGTCGGTCGAAACACTGCATTCTTTCTCTCGTCTCGTCGGTAGTGGTGACGTCACAGCAACCACTCTATAATCAAAAAGAAATAATACAAAATTATCTGACCATCCTAACACCATATATACAGAGATGAGTGATTGTGTCGCGTAACCACTCTACAAAGCTCCAGTTCGCGGGTTTAGAAATTCTAAAGAAAAATCTAATACTATGGCGAATATATCCCCAAATATGGGTATATTCCACAAAAAATAGTGTCGCTACTGGGTAAAAAATTCTACTTTGAGTGCAATAATACTATTAATGTGGGAGGAAAACATGCAAAATACGGAATCGCTCTGCATACAAAATTTTTACCTTTGATTATAAAGAACAGAAATCTTATATTTATACATCCTACTTCGATACGCTAATTCTTCGTAATGAAGACCACCAACAATCCCAAATCAAAAATGCTCGGACGAATTTTATATACTCTCTCTGTCAGTCTGAGCCAAGAAAAAATTACGCCCATATGCTTGTAATGGAATAGTCGACTGACCGGAATCCCAACGTGACTAACTGAAACGTGTCACCATTGTTTCAGACGAAGATGGAAATCTAATGTTTCTAATGACATACTTTACTAGACTCGAATCTGGCTACAGTCTGGTGAATAACCGAATTCAACGACCAATTAGTACCATCTTAATAAAAATTTTATATGGCGTAATTTCGACATTCTGTTCCTCGAGACGATAATACCAGATTGAATATCAGTACATGTTGCGAACTCCCCTCGTTGGAACCGACCCGAGCTGCGAGCGCTGGAGATCATAGGCGTCGCTGACATCCCCGAGTATCGCCGTCACGGAGACAGTCCGAAAGCCACTGCTGGGCACTGATGATAGCCTCTCGTCGACGGCCATCACTTCACGGTGGAAGGAGTTGGTCGCTACTCCTCACCGTTCTCACTGGGAATGAGTGCCCGCATATAGAACCAGCGGCGCGACCAGACCTGATAGATGATCGAGAGAGTGAAGACGAACAGAAACACCGTCGCGATGAGCAGCGACTCCAGCCCGGCAAACATGGCAAGTTCGACGTCAGTCAGTACGACACACACCAGACCGATGACCCCGAGCGAGCGGTAGTAAGTGCTCCAGGTGATGCCAAACCGTGTGATGACCTCCATGTAGATATCGACATCTCGTGCGCGCTCGCGGAGTTCGACGGTCTTTCGCTCTCTGTTGTAGTTGACGATACCGATTTCATCGAGCTTCGGGAGATGTGTCTGATGCAGTGAGTTGTAGACGCTCTGACGGATATTTCGTGGGGCCGGCGACTCGTCGGTCTCCAACTCGGCGATGCGCTCGGAGAGATTCCGTAGCGATACTGGCTCTAATCGCTGCTTGAGATCCTGGATGACTCGCCGTCGACGCTCATTTCGGAGGACATCGTGGACGACCTCGGGTTCAATATTTTCACCTGATGTCTGGGTTGGGAACATTCATGACCAGTTGATTATGTTGTTGTTGGGGAACTTTGTTTTCCGCTGTATAATACAGATTATACTATATTTGATTCCAACATAAAACTACCGTTGATTCAGATAGCAACTCGAACCGGCAGACAACGGCCGCTTAATGACCAATTACGATTGTTCACCCCCGATTGAACAATCTCATTGTACTATTACGTTCTCGCTGCTCGACATCTCGATTCCGTCCAAATACTCCCCAGTATGCCCGTATCAGCCTTCTATCAGTTCAGAACGACTCTCGTTCCCGAGCGGATATCTTGCTCGCTGACGGTGACCTCTCTCTCCCCGATCTGGTAGACGCCCGGGTGGGCGACTGTCACGGCAAACGAGCCGTCGTCGCCGGGGGCAATCCGACGGATGTATTCGAACTCTCTCCCGGGTATCGACACGTCGGTGCTTGCTCGACTGGCATCGCTCTCGCCGGTGATTGTTGCACCTGGTACGAGTGTGAACACCTTGTACTCCCCACCGGCCGTCGAATAGACGGCACGGTAGTGCCCGAGGCCGGGCGCACCGTTGGCGGCACTTCCCAGATGGTCGTGGAGACGGGCGTGCATCCGGTCTCGGGTCACCTCGACCTGCTCGAAGTTCTCCGTGACGATGAAGCCGACCCGCCCCGCGAACTCCTCGTACCACCCGCTGGCATTCCGCGCGATCAGGAAACTCTCGTAGTTGTTCTGTGCATAGCTGTAGGAACGCGAGTGACCGTTCACGAAGTAATTGTACATCCGGTTGCGTCCCCACTGACTCATGACGAAGTTCTCCGGATACGACCACCCCTGCTCGTCCGCGTACTCGCGCATCCACCGTGCTGTCTGGAACGCCTTCGCCTCGATGGTGAGCCGTCTGTTGATGAATGTCGCGTACAGAGTGCCCGTTCCAAGCAAAATACTCCCGAGGGTACCCAGAATTGCAATCCGCGTCCTGTCCAGGTGGTCGATTGGCTCCGAGGGCTGTCCGTTCTCGTCTATCGAGGCAAGCTGTAGGGGATTCACGAGCTCCAGCCAGCTACACAGCGCAACGAGTCCCACGCCCGCAAAGATAGCGAGAAACGGGGCCATCTCACCCGCGAACCGCCGTTGCAGGAGTGCCAGTCCGGTAAAATACACCGCATAGACAGCCAGCCCGAGCCACGCGACGGTTCCGCGCTGCCACCATGCACGCAGGCCGATGGCGACCCCCGGCAGGGCCAGAAACGGCGCGCACCCGGTGATGATGAGCGGGCCGAGGATGGGGGCGTACTCGTCGACGAGCGATGCGGTTTCGCCGATTCGGGAGGTGCGCAGGAGACTGTCGAGCCCGCGCTCGAAGCTCGCCCCCGCGGGCAGCACCCACCAGACCACTGCCAGGCCAGCGACAAGCAGACCCACCTCGACCAGCAGGAATGCCCTCGCGGAGATGTTCCGGCGTCGACCAGCGACCACCAACACCGCGACGCCACACCCACCGACAAACAGGAGGGCGGCGCTTGCCACGCTTGCCTGTGAGAGCCACCCCAGTCCGAAATGGGCTGTCGCCGTCAGCGCCGTCCCGAGTCCGAAGCCAGCGACGAGTGGGGCCAGCGACCGCTTTTCTTCCAGCAACGCCGGCGCAGCTGCAGCGACAACGAGTCCCGCCGGTACAACCAACAGCGGGCCCGCATTCCAGGCGAGTAACTGCCCGGCGATACCGAACCCGAGCGCACCCGCATACACCCACCGTCTCCGGCCGCTGTCGTCCGTCTGCAGCAAGACGAGAAGTGCAGCCGCCGTGAGTGCCAGCCACAGGTAGTCGAAGGCGTGGTGGTCGGCGAAGCCGATGCTCGTCCGGTAGACGTGTGCGGGCGTGACCGCGAGCATGACGACGGCCGCCAGCCCGACCCGCGAGTCCTCGCTGACCATGACCGCGATGCCGTAGACGAGACAGCCAGTCACGAGTGCTGTCAGAACCGGGTACACTGCGAGGACGACCCCGCCGGCCTGACTGCTCCCGCCCACCAACAGCGTCACGACCCAGAGCACCGTCAGGAGCAGCGGTTCACCGGCGCCAACGCCGGGAAGCGACCGCAGTGAGCCATCTCCAGCGAGTAACTGCTCCAGTGCATACCGGTATGCATACGGGTCGTTCGACGAGAGGACGACGAAGCCGTTGCTGAACACGTCCGTAGCGGGGAGCAAGCGCACGACGACCAGCATTGCGAGAGCCCCGACGAGTGCGTACCGGGTTCGCCGTGCGGCTGGCAACAGTCCGGTCGCAGTCGACAGACTCGCTGATTCGTCGCCACTCATCGTTTCCCGTAGGCGCGCATACGCGGTGAACTTTCAGTCATTGCTGGCTGGGAGGTCGAGCGCGGCCACAATCGCTCGGCCGTCGGACAGGCCCAGCCACGCACACAGGTCGTTGCAGACGACGGTAGGTCGGTACCACTGAGCACTGCTGCGTCTATTTTTCACCCACCTACTAAAATCAGGGCGGTGACACCTCCACCCAGTCACGAGTCGCCCAGTGTCCGAGCGAGTTCGCCTCGATGCTGCGTGCAGGCTCGTCCAATCCCACCTGACGGGTCGCGGTGAGACGAGTCGCTGTCCGCCCTCTGACACGGATGCCCGGCGAAACTTCTCCTATAAAAAACCACCAGTTGGTTTGCGGGCTATTCCAGAATCGGAAGACGGCGGTGGTTCTCGGGGGTCGTGAGGACGATAATGAGTCAGCTATGCATCTCAAGTGACCCGTTACGGCCGTCCAAAGGAGGCGTTGATTCTCCAAACTGGGTGTTTCAGACGGCGGATGGTGTGATTATCTATGGGGTTGTGTCTCAGTGGTATGGATACGTTCGGTTCGTCCGCGATGGATGAACTCGGACACTAAGACAAACCATGTCAGACAAATACAACCTGTCACGGCGCAAAGCCCTGCTCGGCCTCGGTACAATCGGGGCCGCGGGCGTTGGTGCCGGAATGGGAACGAGTGCACTGTTCAGTGACACGGAAGAGTTCGCGAATAACCAGATTACAGCTGGGACGCTCGATATGGCGGTTGAGGGTGAGATCGTCGCAGCGAATCAGTACTGGGAAAACCAGACCATCCTCGGTAATT
>CAZFOF010000052.1:0-10501 GCA_964520265.1 uncultured Halobacteriales archaeon
GCTCGTCCGACTCGGACAAGCCCGTGGCAGACGACCCACCGGAGTGGAGCGACGTAGACGAAGACGCAATCGAAGAGCGCGTCGTCGAGCTGGCCGAAGCCGGCCACAACCCGAGTCAAATCGGGCTGAAACTGCGCGACGAGGGCGTTCAGGGGACACCGATCCCTGACGTCAGCCTCGCGACAGGCAAGAAAGTCACCGAGATTCTCGAAGAACACGACGCCGAGCCAGACCTGCCCCAGGACCTTCGCGACCTGATGGAGCAGGCAGTTGGCCTCCGCGACCACATGGAGGAGAATCCGACGGACTACCAGAACAAGCGGGCTCTCCAGAACACGGAGGCCAAAATCCGTCGTCTCGTCGATTACTACCGCGGTAACAAACTCGACGAGGAGTTCACCTACAACTACGACGAAGCACGCGAAGTCCTCGAATAGATGTCCACAGCCGGTCGGCCGGAGACGGACGCCCCTGCCGTCAGTGACGTCGCTGCACAACTCCGCGACGCTGAGTTCGTGCGCCTGGTCGCAGGAGCAAACGGCGACGCCCTCGCAGCGGTTGGGCTGTTCGCCAGGGCACTCGCAGACGCGGCAACGCCGTATCAGGCGTCGGTCGCTCCCGTTCCGGACGACGCCGCACGGACGACCGAGTCAGACCTCACAGTCGCCGTCGGTCGCCCGCTCGCGACTGCCGACCTCGAACTCGGCCTCGTGGGAGCGGTGAGTCGATTCGCATACGACGTTGCCGACCAGTTCTCCGACGCCGACCCGATGCTTGCACTTGCGGGACTCGTCGCCGGCGGTGAGGTACCGTCGGGTCGACGGCTGGAAGACGCTCAGGCGACCGGACTCGGTCGACGACCGGGACTGGCTGTGCCGACGACCGACCTGGTCGACGGCCTGGCCCACTCGACGCTCGTCCACGCCCCATTCTCGGGTGACACGACAGCGACCGACGACCTGCTCGCGGACGTGTCGCTGGCCGGTGACGCCGGTGAGGAGATACACCGCCGGGTCGCCTCGCTGGTCACCCTCGCTCTCGCGAGCGACGGGGAGACGACGACACGAGGCGCACACGCCGTCGAGCGATTCCTTCGCCCCTACGTTGGCACGCCGCTGGAAACGGTCGGTGGCTACGCTGACGTACTGGATGCCGTTGCACGCACACAGCCGGGACTGGGCGTCGCGCTGGCACTCGGAAGCGTCGACCGCGACGCAGTGCTCGATGCCTGGCGCGACCACGCTTCCCGCGCACACGCCGCCGTCCGCGATGCCACGACTGGCCGGTACGACGGCCTGTTTGTCGCCCGCTGTGACGGCGATGTCCCGGTCGGGACGGTCGCACGCCTCATCCGCGACTTCCGGTCGCCGGAACCGCTGGTGCTCGTCGTCGCAGACGGCGAGGCCGCCGCAGTCACGACCGACGAGACGGATGTCGGCTCGCTACTGCGCGAGGCAACGACTGAACTCGACGCGGCGGGCAACGGTACCCAGACCCACGGACGGGCTCGCTTCGACGGCGATGACGCGGAGTTCGTCCTTGCGGTCAGGGAGGCACAATGAGACGCGCACGCATCACCACGTCGTACGCAGACAGCGAGACGGCAGCAGCCGTCGCGGAGGCTGTCCGCCCGGACGACACGGCATCGATGGACACACAGACAGAGGACGACCGCGTGGTGACGACGATTCGACGCGAGTCGACAGGTGGACTCCACGCCACAGTCGACGACTACGTCGTCAACCTCACGGTGGCAGCACAGGCATACGCCCAGGACGGGGACACGTCTACAGACAACACACAATCATGAGCGAACGTTCAGTATCCCGACAGAAGCAACAGAAACGGTGGTACGACGTGCTGGCCCCGGAGCAGTTCGACCGGGAACAGCTCGGCGAAACACCAGCAGACGAACCGGACAAGGCCCTCGGCCGTACAATCGAGACGACGCTTGGCGACCTGCGCAACGACGCCAGCGAGAACAACACCAAACTCAAGTTCAAAATCAACGAAGTCGCCAGCGACACGGCGTACACCGAGTTCATCAAACACGAACTCACCCGTGACTACCTGCGCAGTCTCGTCCGCCGAGGCTCCTCGAAAATCGAGGCTTACATCACGGTGCTGACGACGGACGACTACCGCGTCCAGATTCAGCCCGTCGCACTCACGACGAAAAGTGCAGACGAAAGCCAGGAGAAGGCTATCCGTCGCACGATGATCGACCTCGTCGAAGAGAGCGCCAAAGAGCGCACCTTCGAAGACCTCATCGACTCCATCGTCGAGGGCCGTCTTTCCTCGGCGATTTATAACGAATCCAAGACCATCTACCCGCTTCGCCGGGTCGAGATTCAGAAGACCACGCTGGAAGCCCGACCAGAAGAAGTCGCGGCCGAAGAAGAGACGACGGTCGATGTCGACGAGGAAGACGTCGGCGTCGACACCGACGAGTAAGTCAGCCGTCCGGCCCGCGATTTTCGCCGGAACGGTCAATTATCCTGCGTCCAACTAGTCGGTATGCCCTCATTGCCCGAAGAGCGCGCGGATGTTCAGGACGCCGACCTCTCGGAGACGACAGCGGTTGTCACCGGTTCGACCAGCGGAATCGGTCGCGAAATCGCGCTCACACTCGGCCGATTGGGTGCCCACGTCGTCGTCCACGGACGCGACCGCGAGGCGGGTTCTCGCGTCGTCACTGACCTCGAAGCGACCGCAGGCAGTGGGGAGTTCATTCCGGCGGATTTTGCCGCACAAGACAGCGTTCGGGCCTTTGCCGACAGCGTTCTGTCGGCCGTCGACACCGTCGACCTGCTGTACAACAACGCCGGTGGCCTGTTCCGAACGGGGAAGATAACCGAGGACGGCATCGAGTACACCTTTGCGGTGAATCACCTTGCACCCTTTCTTCTAACACACCTGTTGCTTCCGGCGATACCAGAGAATGGTCGCGTCATCACGACGTCATCCGGCGCACACCAGCAGGGCAGTATCGACTTCGAGTCGCTGCAGTCGGTCAGCTCCTACAGCGGGCTGTCGGCGTACAATCAGTCGAAACTGGCGAACATCCTGTTTACGCGAGAACTCGCACGTCGCGTCGACACTGTCAGTGCCAACTGTTTTCATCCGGGATTCGTTCCGGGAAGTGACTTCTTCCGGGAGTTGCCGACCGTGGCTCGTCTCTCGTTCAAAGTTGCGAATGCGATTCCAGGGGTCGGTTCGTCCGTCGAACAGGGAGCGGCTACGGCGGTGTATCTCGGTGTTGCACCTGTTGGCGCGGAAACCGACGGTGGCTATTTCAGCGGTTTCTCGGAAGCGACCCCCTCGCAGGCGGCCAGAGACGACCGGACGGCGACGCGTCTGTGGGAACGCAGCGAGGAGTTGACTGGACTGGCCGAAGAACACAGGCTCCGACCGATGAGTCCAGAGTGAGGCTACTCTTCGACGACGATGGTGCCAATCATCTCGACGCGCTCGTGGGGGATACAGAAGTAGGTGTACGCACCGGGGACGGTGAACTCGTATTCGTACTCTTTTCCGGCCGCGAGGACGCCCGCGGAACTGTTCGAGTACTCGGTTCGTGCCTCCGATTCCGAGGCGAAGCCGCCGGAGGCGAAGTACTCGGCGTCGTCGGGTATCTGTACGTCGTAAGCCGTAACCGTGTGTCCCTGCTTGCTGGTGTTTCGCCAGGTGACGGTCGTGCCGGCATCGACCGTCAACGACGTTGGCCGGAACTTGCTGGCACTCATACTGATGTCCCAGTCGCCCCCCGATTGTGCGGTACCGCCCGTACAGCCAGCGAGTCCGGCCCCGACAGCGACGCCCGTCGCCCGCAGGAACGTCCGGCGATTCATACCTGACAGTAGGGACTCGCCGGGCTTAGACCACTCGATTCGCGAAGGGAAACGCTCTTGGCCCGATGCGACGCACAGTGTTCTATGAGCAACGAGGACGACGACGACAACGCCGGTGAACTCGACCCGGCCGACCTCGAAACACGCCTTGATGACGCCGAGGACGCCCTCGAAAACGCCGAAACCGAGGCAGACCTCGATACTATCGAGGAGACACTCGACGGCATCGAGTCGGATATCGAGGCGGCCGACCTGCCAGAGCCCGACGACGATGACGAGGACAGCCTCGCAGAGTCACTGGAGAGCCACCTCGACGACCTTCGTGACACGCTGGACGACCAGCGCGGCCCCTACGTCGAAGACGTGGCCGAAATCGTCGACGACGCAGCGGCGACGCTTCGAGACACGCGCTGGACTGACGACGGCGAAAACGACGTACTCCAGGCAGCAAAGACGTTCGGTTCAACCGTGCGCGACCGGCTGAGCACTGGATTCCCGGTCGACACTGACTCGCCGGACTTTGCCGCTGACAGCCTCGAAACCGGCAGTGAAACCATCGCCGAATCCGGTCTCGACCCGGATGCACAGGCTGAGACTATCGAAGCACTGCTCGAAGCCGCAGAGGAACTGTCCGAGGCACTCGACGCCGCAGAGGAGTGGGACGACCTCACCGTGCGCGAACAACTCGACGCCGAAGGGTTCTACGACGTGTTGAATCCCAAAAACCGCAAGGACTACCCCTCGGAGTGGAACGCTGTCAAAATCTACGAGAAAGAGAAAAACGTCGAGCCGATACTGACAGCACTCGACCGCTTCGAGTCCGATTTCATGGAGGAGAACATCCTCAACGCGCTCGAACACATCGCTCCCGACGAGGCATTCGACGCGATGCACGAGCGAGCACAGCGACGCGCCATCCAGCCGATTCGTATCCTCGGCCGCATCGGCAACGACGATGCCTGCGAGACACTCCACGACTTCCTCGGCGGTGGCGACGTGAAACTGGAGAAGACCACGATGCGTGCCCTCGGCGCTATCGGAAGCAAGTGGTCGACACAGCCAATCGCCGACCGTCTCGTCGCAGACGACCCCGAGATTCGCTCCGTCGCCGCGCGCTCGCTCGGACTCATCGGCGATACGCGGGCAATCCAACCTCTCAAACGCGTTCTCGCTGAGGACGACGCCGACGAAGTCCGCGCCAGCGCGGCGTGGGCACTCAACCAGATCGGCACCGAAACCGCACTCGAAGCCGCTGCCGCCTACGCCGACGACCGCTCGTACATCGTTCAGGTTGAAGCCGAGAAGGCGACTGGTATCTGAGCCGGACTGTTCGGTACTGAAGTTTATTTTCGATAAGGCATCCAGCCTCGGTCATGCACCGCGTGGCCTGTGTCGTCCTCCTCGTTCTGGTCGTCGTCCCGGGGAGTACGCTTGCTGGTGCCACCGGTGTCGTTCCAGCGGGGTCACCGACCGACACCACAAGAGACAACCAGACGAACAGCACAAACCCCACACAGACTGCTGACACCTACACCACCGAACCCGAAATCGTCGCCGTCTATCCGAATCCCGTGGCCGACGAGGACGCAGGCGAGTTCGTCGCAGTCTCCGTCCCACCCGGGACGGCACTCGGCCACTACGCCATTGCCGACGACGATACGACCGTTAGACTCCCGAATACGACTGCCACGGGTCGCGTCGTTCTCTCGACAGCGCCGAATACGACTGCGGAACTCGTCGACGGACGCGTTCTCGCAGTCGATGGCCTCACACTCGCCAACAGTGGTGAACCACTCCAGTTGCGAACCAACGGAACTGTCGTCGATACGCTCACGTACAGCAACGCACCGGAGGGAAGTCTCCGCGTCCGGGACGGACAGACCGACTGGCGACCGCTCGGCGCGACCGATTTCCCGGTCGTTACATCCGAAAGCGGGCGCGTCCGTGCGTTTGTTCTCCCTGATTCACCGGGTGCTGTCGCCGACCACCTTTCCGACGCCGACGACCGGATACTACTCGGTGGCTACACGCTCTCCTCCCGGCGTGTCGCTGACACACTCGTCGCTGCCAGCGAGCGCAACGTTACGGTACGGGTTCTCGTCGACGGCGCGCCGGTCGGCGGACTCACCCGGCGCGAGGCGCGCATTCTCGACCGCCTGACTCGCGCGGGCGTCACTGTTCGGGCCGTGGGCGGTGACTATGCTCCCTACGACTTCCATCACGCCAAGTACGCCGTCGTCGACGACGCGGCACTGGTGACGACCGAAAACTGGAAACCGGCGGGCACCGGCGGAGCGAGCAGCCGCGGGTGGGGGCTCGTTACCGACCAGCAACCTATCGTCGCCGGACTTGTCCGAACCTTCGAGGCCGACGCCGGCGGACGCGGTGCGATTCCCTGGCAGGAGTACCGTTCGGAGATAGCGGTGACCAGTGACAACGCCACCACCGGCCAGTACCCATCCCAGTTCGACCCCTCGACTGTCCCTGTCTCACGGACACGGCTGCTCGTCGCCCCCGACAACGCAGCAGAGACAGTCGTCGGGATACTCGACAACGCGACCGATACGCTCGCCATCGAGCAGGTCAGCATCGGGGGCCGCGAGTCACCGTTTCTGCAAGCGGCCCTCGACGCCGCACGCCGCGGTGTTCGGGTTCGCATTCTCCTTTCGGGTGCGTGGTACACGCGCTCGGAGAACCGACGACTCGTCGACTGGCTCAACGAGCGCGCAGACGCCGAGGGGTTGCCACTGACTGCACGCCTTGCCGACCCTCGCGGCCAATTCGAAAAGATACACGCGAAGGGTGTCGTCGTCGACGGTGACCAGGTCATCCTCGGGAGTCTCAACTGGAATCGGAACTCGGCGCGTGACAACCGCGAAGTCGTCCTCGTCGCAGAGGGAGATGCCGTCGGAAGCTACTTCCAGCGGGTCTTCGAGGCCGACTGGCCCTCACCCGACCCGCTGCCGCTTGGCACACTGCTGGCCGTCGGTGTAGTCGCGTTAGTCGTGGTGCTCGTCGTTCGCCTGCTGCGCTTTGAGGACTCCAGTAGCGGCGTCACCGCCGAAACGAACTGCCAGGAAAGCGAGTCAGACCTCGTCGGGCAGCGAGGCTGAACTCTGGAGGTCTTCGTCGAGTTCCGCCTCGGACATCTTCTCGACCAGTGCGTCCAGCACGTCCTCTCGACGACCCTTGACGAATTTGATAGAGCCGACGACGAGGTGGCCACCGCCGGAGACACCGGCACCGGGCAACTCGGCCGTGAGTTCGGAGACCATCTCGGGGATGTCCAGTCGCACACCGTCAGACCGGAGCACGGTGAAGTCGGGGCCGACACCGATTGTGATGACGGGGTCGCCCGTCTCCTCGACTTTCCGGTCGTGAATCTTCCCTGTCGTCTTGCCGGGAGCGGGATAGGTGAACCGCTTTGCGTGATTCTCGACGTCGATGCGGTAGAGGTGAGCGTCGTTGTCCAATCGCTCGTGGTCGACGTGTGACATCGCCGCCGAAAGCTGGTCGTCGACGTCCCGTGCGGCACGCTCGGCGAGCAAATCGACCAGTTGCTCGTGGCGGTCGGGGTCGTCACAGTTGACGTTGAGGATGTCGTTGACGAACTCCCGTCCTGCGGAGTACCGCAGCCAGAAAGTCGCGTAGTCGAGTGCTTCGCCGATTTCTCGGAGCCGATTTTCTCCGTAGCCCGACTCTGCCGCCAGGTCGATGTACTCCGGCATTGCCTCGCCCTCCGAGCGGTCGGCGAGTCCACCCACCGCGGGAACGTGTTTGAGGTCGCCGGTGATGTCGGGGTCTATCATCCGCGCAATTTCGACACACATCATCCCGGTGGTGATGCGGTAGTCCTCGTCGTGGAGGTAGGGATTGACGTGATTCTCCACGAGCGGTTCGACCGCCTCGGGGTCTGGATGGTGGTGGTCGACGACGAGAATCGGGACGTCGTAGTGCGCGAGGTTCCGGTAGGCAGGGGTGTCCTCCTCGGTGCTCCCGTTGTCGAGCATCACAAACAGTGGGAGCTTCTGGCCGTGGCGCTTGCGGTTCTCCAGCGCGAAGTTCAGGTCCCGCGTGACGTCTTCGAGTTCGTAGAACGGGGCCTTGCTCGGCAGGCGCTCGAGGAGGTGGCGCGGCGCATCCGGATCGACCCACGTATCGGCGATGAGCCGTTCGAGTGCGTACTGCAGCGGGACGCTCGCACACAGCCCGTCGCCGTCGGCGTGGTGACGCAGACGGATCGGTCGTCCCTCGAGGACGGTTTCCCGGAGCCGTCTCGCGACTGTCTCCAGGTCCCCGCGGAGTTGCTCGAAGGCTGGCCAGTCGACCAGCGGGTCGATGTCAGCCGGCTCCGTGTGTGCCTCGGCTGCCGCCGCCAGGCGCTTTTCTACCGTCTCGCGGCTCGATCCCTCGAGAACGCGGAGGTCGTCGGCCTCGAGTTGCTCGTGGTCGTCGCGGGACTCGACGCTACCGGTCACGCGGACGACGTCGTCGAGCTCGACCGACGGGTACGCGCGAACCCCGGCCTCGTCGAAGGCCGCCGCGGGGAGCACGCCGTCGCCGGTTCGCACCTGGAAGATGGTCGGGCCCCCGGTCTGGTTGATCTGGACGACCGTCCCCTCGACGTGGACGGACTCGCCGAGATGTTCGCCGAGGGTTGCCGCGCTCGCGCGCGGACCGGGGCCGATCGACTCGGTCACGTAGTCGGAGAGCTGTACCTCCGCGAAGCTCACATCACCGTTCTCGCGGACGTCGACGAGTTCGACCACGAGGTCGTCCCCCACGTCGTAGGAGCCGACGAGATTCGAGACGTGCACGAGACCCGAGAGTTCCTCGGAGAGATCGACGAAGACGCCGTACTCGACCACGCCGTTTACCGTCGCGTGGTACCGTCTGTCGGTCTCGACGTCGTCGAGCGTACACCGCGGATCGAGGTCGTGTACCCTCGGGGCCGCGGACTCGGTCAGGTCGGCACCGTCGTCTCCGGTACCGTTCGGTGTAGACATATAGATCCCGTAGGGCGCTTGTCGGTTTTTAAGCTTCGATATCCGTTTTCGGGGCTGGCGCTCACTGTTCGCCCATCTCCTCGCCAGCGACTTTCCGCCCCTGGGGCGTCAGCGACACCTCCGTTCGCTCGCGAACCACCTCGATCACGTCGAGTTCGATCAGTCGATCGTAGATCTCCTCGACTTTCTCGACCTCGATCCCAACGAACTCGGAGATCGCAAACGGGGAGACCCCCGAGTAAAGCGCCATCACGACGCGGCGCTCGATCGGGTCGAGGTCGAGGTCGGCGCGGGTGCGCTTGGCTCCCTCCTCGAGGAGTTGCCCGAGGACCGAGAGGTGGCGCTCGCGGCCCGAGATGTACGTCTCCATGCTCGTGCCGTCCTCGTCTGCGTGTTCGACCTCGATGACACTCTGTTGCTCGCCGGCGACCGCCCGTTCGTCGGTCGCGAGCTCGCCGATGTCGTCGCGGGCGATCACGAACTTCTGGCCGTCTTCGAGCACCATCCGGACGGTGTCGACGGTGACTTTCAGGCGGCCGCGCTGCCACTCGGCCCCCTGGACGACCCCACCGACGACGGCAGGGTGTTTCACGTAGACCACTGCCCCGTCGAGGAAGGCCCTGTAGAAGTTCGTCTCGAACGTCTCGTGATCACCCGTGGTCACGAGCACGACGTCGTCGTCGACGTACAGCGCCGAGTACTCCGTCTCCGTGGCGGCTTCCTGGTTGACGTCGTACCGCTCGCCCATCTGATCGATGGCTGCAAGCGGGATCGAGAGGGTCCCGTCGGTGGCCAGCACGAGCCGCTCGTCTGTCAGCACGACCCGGCAGGGCTGCCAGGTGGCGTCGGCGATCTCCTGGCCGTTCTTGACGGCGTGGAGATACTTCCCCTGCGTATCCTCGATTTTCTGCTCCGAACTGTTGCTCATGCCGGGCAGTCCGGGTGGTCGTAGGTGCGAGAGTGGATTATACGTTTTGACCGATCGACCCTGTGGATAGAGGGTATCCGCCGACCAAAGCCCGACGTCTCGACGCCTCGGAGAGCGGTCTCGGCAGGTTTAACAACGCAAACTACAGTAGTGCCCCGTAGATGAACGGGCGACACCGCGTCCGGCAACCCGGCGGATCGACCCAGCAGTGCCACGTCCCGGAAGAACTGATACGGTCGTTCGTGATCTGTTACCGCCATACCGGATCACAAATCGTGTTTCAGCCCGCGAAACACCCACGCTGCCCAGTAATGCGAAAAATAGTTACGAGCGACCGTATGAACGGACGGAGCCGGGTGAGCGATCGTTGGGGGGGCGTCGTCGAGCGGTTCGGGACACCGGGAGAGTGACTATGGAGATACGCAGGCGGCACGTCGCGATCGGCGTCCTCACGTGGATCGGGATATTCGGTGTGTTCGTGGTGCTTGCGGGCCCGACGGGGTTTGTCGACTCGGCGTCGGACCTCTCGCAGAGGCGGCTGGCGGGAATCCTGCTCGTGAACGCTCTCGGAACGGTCTCGATGGGACTCGTGCTGTACACGGTCTCCCGGGGGGCCGGCCTGGACGTCTCGCCGATCGAGAGCATCTTCCTGAACACGACGGTCAACCTCGCGAACAACTTCACGCCGTTCGGGCAGGCAAGCGGGCTGCCGGCCG
>CAZFOF010000053.1:0-8145 GCA_964520265.1 uncultured Halobacteriales archaeon
GCCAACGACCCCCTCGACAAAGCCGTCGCTATCGACCTGCTGGACGCTCTCGTGACTGGTGACTTGCCAGCGGCGTCCGGAGACTGATACGGACTGCTGTACGTCAGTACCGGACTGACCGCACGAAGGTGTGCGGCCGTCCCAGAAAACAGTTACAGCAATCCGTATGAGTCGGCGCAACCGTTCCTCACTCTGCGTCAGCGGTGTCGAGCCGTTTACTCATCTCCGCGAACTCGATGTCGACGTCGTCGATGCTGCGCGTCTCGGTGTCGACCTGTCGATAGCCCAGCGATTCGTAGAACGCCGTCGCGTTCAGCGACGCGACGACCGCGAGTTCGTGGATACCGCGCATCCGTGCACGCATCTCCAGTTGCCCGACCAGCGAGGTGGCGATACCGTGGCGTGAGTGGTCGGGGTGGACGTAGGCGGCGTCGATGCGGCTTTCGAGCCCGTTGAGGACGCCATAGCCCGCCAGGTCGCCGTCGGTTTCGGCCAGCAGGACGGTGAACCGGTCGCTGTCGATAGCAGCCTCGAAGGAGGACAACGCCGAGTCGTCGGGTGCCCAGGCGTCGAGCTGGTCGGCGTCGTACTCCCAGCCAGCGAGTTCGCGAATCGCTGCACGCTTGATTGCGAGGACGTCAGGGGCGTCGTCGGCCGTCGCCTGCCGAAACTGAACGTCCGTCATGATGCCGGACAGTGACCGCGCGTGACTCGCACGCTCACCACTCGTCGAGTGGCCGCTGTCGAATCCGCTCACGGAGCGAGGCGAGGTCGTCTGCGGTCGCTCCGTCGGCAAACTGTGACATGACCGCCTGAACTTCGGCCCGTGAGACCTTCACGTTCCCCGTCTCGATTGGGTCGGCGGGGCGACGTTTGAGCTCTCGGATAGTGCCGACAGCGAGCAGGAAGGGAATTGCCCACGCCGAGAGCGTGTTGCCGCGGTGTTCGGGCATGACTTCGAGCCAGGCCTGTGCCCCGTCGAGGTAGGTCTCTGCGTGCGCCGTGAGGCGTTCGACGACCGTCGCGAGTCGACCGGACGCTTCCGGGTCGTCGATGTCTGCGGCGGTGACGTCGGCGTCTTCGAGCCACGCTTCGGGCAGGTAGACGTTGTTCTCCTCGGCGTAGTCCGTGCCGACGTCCTTGGCGACGTTGACGAGTTGCAACAGCAGACCGAACGCACGAGCGTTGGCTTCGAGTCTGTCGACAACCGTCGGAGTCGCGTCCTGCGCGACGAGGTTGGTCACGAGGTCACCGACTGTGCCGGCGGCGTACCAGCAGTACTCTTCGAGTTCGTCGATGGTGCGGATGCGCAGTCCACCCTCGTCGGCGTAGCGGTCGACGAACGTCGCCATACCGTCGACGAGTTCGCGAACCGGCGGGCGGATGCGCTCGCGAGTCTCGGCATCGAGTGACTGGAACGTTGCGATGACACGCGGAGCCTGTCCGACCACGCGCCAGTCCGCGTCTGGCTCTGTGGGAACCCACTCCGCGATTGCAGCGTCGAAATCGGCACCATCAGTGTCGCTGTCCGGGTCGAGTACGCGGTCGTATGTGCGGAGCAACTGTGTCTTCTCGGCCGGGGGTATCCGCCCGTCGTCCTCGATGGTGTCCGCGACCCGACAGACCAGATAGCCGACACAGATGTCACGAGCCATCGGCTCGTCGAGTTCTGCGATGGTGATGGCAAAGGTGCGCGACACGTCGGTCACGGCTCTGTAACACCACTCAAGGTCGGCGTCGGCAGTGCTGCGCTGTGTCATCGCTCGACCACCACAAAGGGAGGCAACTGCTGAGAGCTCATCGATATCCTTGGCCCCTCCTAGGGTTCCATTGTTTAAATACTACCAGTATTCGTGTAGAGACGTTGATGGACACACCCGTCCGTTCCGCTGGACGTATCGGAGACAAAATTCCAGCGTGCGTGGGAATTTTGCCCATCGGGTTCGAAACTGGCCATGTGTCAGACGACCTGCCCACGGACGTCAGGACGGTGCTCGGCCAGCTTCTGGCAGGAACGCGAACCGCACTCGCCGAGGACGAACACGAGACGGCACGGGAGACCATCACCTCGGCGCGGACGGTTGCAACGAACAAACTCCCGAGAGACGAGCGCCGCGAACAGTTCCAGCACGGCTGTGACCGGATTCTCGCCCTGCTGGACGCCGACGACGAGGTCGACCGAGACGCTGCCGCCGAGTACGTGACAGCACTGGAGCGACGGCTCCCGTCGGAGTGAGGCTGGTCAGTCCTCACGCGTCGACGCGTCGGCAGGCGTTTCGAACCTCGGCGGCAGACTGGTGTGTTTGATGCCACTTTGCTCGTGTATCTCGAAGACGTACACCTCGACACCGCCGGAGAGGTCGGCTTTCTGGAACAGTTCTGGTCGCCACGCTCGCACCGTCCCCTCGGGTGGTGCCGTGGGCTCTTCCTCGCTCGTTTTGCGGAGGTTACCGGTCAACTGGACGCTCTCCCACGAGAACATCGAGTCTGCGCTGAACACCAGAAAACTCACTTCCGCGCCGGATTCGCTCAGTTGTGTCTTCCGGCTCTCTGACCCCACGAGATACGTGAGATAGAGCCGCGAGTCCCCGTCGTAGTCGTACGACAGCGGCAGGAGGTATGGCCCACCATCTGTCGGCAATCCCAAGATGCCGACCCCCTGGCTTGAGAGGAATCCACGGATTTCCTCCTCGCTCATCCGCTCCAGCCCGTAATCCCGCAGTTCGTCTACCGACATACGTCCGACTACGTGCTAGTGACCAATAAGTGTAGTCTAGGTAAGAACTCTGGCATGAGTATCTCGCACGTATCAGTGGGTAGCTGGTGTGTGAACGAATGCTTGCTGGCAAGGAGACGAAACAAACACTTAGCGGATGCCAGAAGCAGTGCGAACCGATGGCGCTCGCCAAGAGCAGGGCGACACCGTCGGCCCCAATCAGTTGGACATCGCTGTGCCAGCGGTCGCCGAGACACCAGTTCAGTGATTACGTTCCTCGTAGTGTTCGGAATCTGGACTATATTATGTCTTCCATATACGATTTCAAAATTGGCAAAGTATGATAATATAATTGTCGCGTGCGCAGGTAGGTACCAAGATAGGTCGGAGCGGCGCATCATTATTTGTAGATATTTCTACTTTTGATTATCGGTTGGTGATTTTTTGTATCACCGATTCCAGTATGATTGGGCGGCGTGTTATCACCACACTACAGAGTAAGAGTAGTATATGTCTATTTGAGCCCTTAGATTTGAATTTCTACACAATTTAGTTTGATAAATCTGCCCAGTCATGTCCAGCTATTAGTCAGCACAATGTACAATTTGTTTGTAGTTTATGTCTTATCAGTATCCAGTTATTTAATCCGGAGCATCTCCAGGATGCTCTCGTACTCGTCCACAATCTACAGGTCGTTCGGCGTGTTATAGGGAGAAATATTCTACTTCTTAGTATGTAGTTTTGTGTAGAATAGTTGCGGTCGTAGTCAGTTAGCACCGTGTGAGAAGAGGAGTCTCGCACTCGTTGTGCGGTGGATCCGGAAGCGGGTCGCTCGAACCGGTCGGGAAAAACACCGGTCAACTTTTGACCGTACTTGTCCAAATAGTGGCAATGAGTGACCTGAATCTCGACGCCGAGCAACTCGACCGGTACTCCCGGCACGTCATCATGGACGACGTTGGTCCCGAGGGACAGGCGGCGTTGCTGGATAGTGCCGTTCTCGTCGTTGGGGCGGGCGGACTGGGCGCGCCGGTCATCCAGTATCTCGCTGCCGCGGGCGTCGGTCGTCTGGGAATCGCCGACGACGACGTCGTCGAGCGGAGCAACCTCCAGCGCCAGATAATCCACGGTACGGACGACATCGGTCGCAAAAAGGTCGACAGCGCCGCAGAATTCGTCGACTCACTGAATCCCGACGTGACCATCGACAAACACGAGACACGCGTCGGCCCGGACAACGTCACAGGTCTCATCGAGGACTACGACGTCGTGGTCGATGCGTCAGACAACTTCCCGACCCGCTTCCTGCTCAACGATGCGTGTGTCATCGCGGGGACACCGCTGTCACACGGAGCCATCTATCGCTTCGAAGGACAGACCACGACGATTCGCGGCGGTCAGCCATGCTATCGCTGTCTCTTCCCGGAAGCGCCACCGGAGGGTACCGTCCCGAACTGTGCTACCGCGGGAGTGCTCGGAGTGTTGCCCGGAACCGTCGGTGCGATACAGGCGACAGAAGTCGTCAAAGTCCTGCTCGATGAAGGCGAAACGCTCGATGGACGCCTCCTGGTGTACGATGCCAACGACATGACGACCGAGGAGGTGCCGATTCGTGCACGGCCGGACTGCCCGGTCTGTGGGAGCGACCCGCTGGACTCGGTGGCAAACGCGACATACGCGGACAGTTGTGCAATCCGGGAGTAGCCAACGGCGTCGCACACCGTCGCTCGTTTTTGAACCAATCGACAGCTACATACTGTCTGCGGCCGCATATAGCAGTATGAAGATAGTCGGACTCGTCGGAGCTACTGCGTCCGACAGAGAGACACTCCGCCGACGCATCGCTTCCCGTCTGTCCCAGCGTGGTTCGGTTGCAACAGTTCGACGAACCGACCACGAACGTACCGAACGAGAGAGGGCAGACGCTGTCGACCGAGCCGACGAACTCACAGACGACGGGACGTGGGTCGGGTCAGGGCAAAACCGTTCGCTGGACGACGTCCTCGAACGCCTCGCCCCGGAGTACGACTACGCAATAGCCGACGGCTTTCACGATGCCGAGATTCCGACGGTGTCGCTGGGAGAGACCACAGACGATGATGAGACGATTGTCACTGCAGCCGACCCCGAATCGGTGGACGTCGACGTGGTCGTCGATGTACTCGACGAACAGGACTCCTTCGAGACACTGGAGTCGCTCGTCGCGGCGGTCAAACGCTCACCTGATTCGGAGTTTGCGGGTGCCATCGCGACCTTTACGGGTCGGGTTCGCACGAAGGAAGGCCCCGCGGATACGGCGACGGATTATCTCGAATTCGAGCGATACGACGGTGTCGCCGAACAGAAGATGGAGGTCATCAAGGAGGAACTGGAAGCTCGCGACGGCGTCTACGAAGTCCTGTTGCACCATCGAACCGGCGTCGTCGAAAGCGAGGAGGATATCGTGTTCGTCGTCGTACTCGCCGGACACCGTTCAGAAGCGTTCGAGACAGTCGAGGACGGTATCAACCGCCTGAAAGACGAGGTGCCGCTGTTCAAGAAGGAAGTGACCGTCGACGACGAGTTCTGGGCGCACGAACCACAGATCGAAGATTAGCAGCGAGCGGCGGCACGGAGTGTCGTATCGAGGTGTGTTTCTGCGTCAAATCGCACAGCGTGGTAGTGTTTATACTGTTCGGGCCCGTGGATTCCGACATGGAAATCGAGCTGCGGTTTTTCGCCAACTTCCGTGAAATAGCGGGCCAGAAGACGATTCACCGGGAGTTCGACGACGTGTCGACAGTCGGTGGCGTCACGCAGTCGCTCAGAGAGGAGTATCCCGAGATGGATCTCTACGACGAGGATGGGACTGTTCGTGACTTCATCACGGTCATGAAAGACGGAAAAGACGTGGCGCACCTCGAGGGAACCGAGACGGAACTGGAAGACGGAGACACAATCAGTGTGTTTCCGCCAGTCTCCGGCGGATAATCCTGCGTAGCTCAACAGCAGTCACCGTCGTCTATACTGGATTTCGAACAAGCTGCCAATGAAATCACGTCGTGACGGCTGTATCCCCGACCTACTCGCTCCTTGAGGACGGGGACTTAACCTATAACAATTAAATATATTGAGTGTTAATGTCTATCAAGATTATGCTCGAGGACGACTTCGGACGCGAACTGTCCGGTGTTCGTGTCTCCCTGACAGACCGGTGTAACTTCGACTGTGTCTATTGTCACAACGAAGGGCTGGGCGACACACGCGGGCCGATGGAGCCTCAGGACGACGAACTCTCCACCGGTACTATCGTACGATTTCTCGAAGTCGCACGGGAGTTCGACGTGGATGCGGTGAAGTTCACGGGCGGCGAACCGATGCTCCGCCAGGACCTCGAAGAGATCATCCGGCGTGCGCCCGACGAGATGGAAGTCTCGATGACCACCAACGGCACCTTCCTGCCAGGACGGGCAGCAGACCTCGTCGACGCAGGCCTAGAGCGAGTCAACGTCTCGCAGGACGCTATGGACAAGGAGGCCTTCGCCGAACTGACACAGAGCGGCGCCTACGAGAAGGTGCTCGAAGGTGTCGAAGCCGCGCTGGACGCTGGCTCCCGTGAAACTCAACATGGTCGTGTTCGAACCGACGGCGGGGTACATCCCCGAGATGGTCGACCACGTCGCCGAGACGGACGGCCTCCAGTTACAACTCATCGAGTATATGCCCGAGTTAGCGGGCAACCCCGAATGGGCAATCGACATCGACCGGGTACACGAGTGGCTCGAAGAGCGTGCCGACCACGTCAAGACCAGAGAGATGCACGACCGGCGGCGATACTGGGTCGAGAGCAGTGAGGCCGTCGCCGACGCAGACACCACGTCACGGGCGGCCTCCGACGGGGGCGTTCCCGCCAACGACCTGCGGGCCGCGCCGGAGATGACCGGCCAGGGGATGGTCGAAATCGTCGACCCGGTGGAGAACCCAACCTTCTGTGCGAACTGCCACCGGGTGCGGCTCACCCACGACGGCTACCTGAAGGGCTGTCTGAACCGCAACGACGACCTCCGCGAACTCGGCGAGACCAAAGAATCGATGCGGGAAACCTTCCGAGAGACTGTGGACAATCGAGTTCCCTACTACGGCGAGTACATGATTCAAAACGAGGACGGCGAGTGGGTTGTCAACGAAAAATACCTCGACGTGGAAGGCGACCGCGACCCCTACGAGTACTCCGAGTGAGCCGTTTTTGCGGAAGGTGAGTTCTCACGACGCTCCGAATCGCCGAGATGCCACTGGGTCAGTAGACCAACTCTCCCGAGATGAACTTCCGGGTGCGTTCGTCCGACGGATTCTCGAAAATCACGTCTGTCGGAGCGATCTCGGTAATGCTGTCGTCGAGCAACACACCGACGCGGTCTGCCACGCGTTCTGCCTGATGCATATCGTGTGTCGCGACGACGACACCGATTCCTTTGTTGCGGGCCTCAGCAATCGCCTCCTCGATAACAGCGGTGTTTCGCGGGTCGAGGTCTGAGGTCGGTTCGTCGAACAGCAGAATATCCGGGTCGTAGGCCAGTGCACGCGCAAAGGAAACGCGCTGGGCCTCGCCACCCGAGAGTGAGCCGGTGTGCTGGCCCATTTTGTCCGACAGACCGACGATGTCGAGGGATTCACGCACGGCCTCGGGAGTCCCGTTCGACCGGACGAGCGTGTGAAGCTCTCGGCGGAGACGGGCAGACCACGACCTGCGGATTCGGAGCCCGTATTCGACGTTCCTGGCGACCGACCCGTCGAAGAGATTCGCCTCCTGAAAGACCATCCCGACTCGTCTGCGCAACGAGAGCCGGGTCGATTCGTCCGCAGCCCACACGTCCGTCCCGTCGAACGTGACGCGCCCGCTGTCGGGCTGGAGCGAAAGCGCAAGCGCCCGGAGCAGCGTCGTCTTGCCGACGCCCGAGGGCCCGATGATGCCGACGACTTCTCCAGCGTCGACGTCGAGAGAGATGTCTTTAAACACCTGTTCGTCCTCGTACGACTGTGAGATGTTGGTTGCGTGGAGCATTAGCGGGTCACCTCCTGGTCGCCCAGGCGGACGACGATAGCGTTGACAGCCAACACGAGTGCGACGAGTATCCCGCCGAGAACCATCGCTGTCTCGTACTGACCCTGACGGGCTTCGAGTTGGATGGCAGTCGTCAGCGTCCGCGTCTTCGGGATGCCGTCCGGGCCCGTGATGTTGCCGCCGACGATGAGCACGGAGCCAACCTCGCTGATGGCACGACCGAACCCGGCCAGGATTGCCGTCGCGATTCCGTACCGTGCCTCTTTGAGAACGACCAGCGCCACGTCGAGGCGCGTCCCACCCAGGACGTGCGCAGCGTCGCGAATCTCCTCGTTGACGCCGGTAATCGCTGCGAGACTAATCGCCGTAATCGGTGGTGTCGCGAGCA
>CAZFOF010000053.1:8155-8625 GCA_964520265.1 uncultured Halobacteriales archaeon
CATCGCTCGCTTGGTGAAAATAAGCTCCAGTGAGCCCAGCGGCCCCTGGTTGGAGACGGCAAACAACACGGCGAGACCGACGACCACACTGGGAAATCCCATCCCCGTGTTGACGACCGACTTCACGAACTGCTTGCCGCGGAAATCGGCAAATCCCATCACGATGGCGACGGGGATACTGAACAGCGTACTCAGCGTCACGGCGATGAGGCTCACGTACAGCGAGACGTAGATGGTACTCCAGACGTACCCGTCCCTGAACGGAAGGTCGACGAGGGCGGACACCAGTTGTGCGACGTGTTCCAGTGGCACGCTCACCCGTCCGAAGAGCTATTACTCCACTCTTCGGGAACGTACTGCTGGAAGTTGGGGTCGTCGGAGACAGCCTCGGGGAAGAACAACTGCTCTCCGTCGACCCGGTACTTTGCTATCGCTTCCTGAACGTCCGGGCTGGTAATCCATCCGATGTA
>CAZFOF010000053.1:8635-10417 GCA_964520265.1 uncultured Halobacteriales archaeon
GTCGTAGTTGACATTGTCGTGAACACCGGGATTTGTTGCCATGATTCCATAGGGGTTCGCAAGCACCTCCGGGCCGCCCTCGAGGGGGCCCTGGACGCGGATACCGAGGTCGACCTCCGAGCGCTGTGAGATGAAGGTGCCACGGTCTGAGAGCGTATAGGCACGCTGTTGATTGGCGATGTTCAACGCTTCGCCCATGCCACTCCCAGTTTCCTGATACCAGCCGCCGCCCGGTTCGATTCCCGCAGACTCCCAGAGATTGCGTTCTTTCGTGTGGGTGCCGGAGTTGTCACCCCGGGAGATAAAGGCCGCTTCCGCGTCGGCGATGGTCGAGAGTGCGTCGGTGACAGAGCCCATCCCGTCGATGCCTGCCGGGTCGTCGTCCGGCCCGACGATGACGAAGTCGTTGAACATGAGGTCACGACGGTTGACTCCGTAGCCGTTGCGCATGAACTCGTCTTCGAGACCCCGGGCGTGTACCATCACCACATCGGAGTCGCCATTGCGCGCCGTCTCCAGTGCCGCACCTGTTCCCTGTGCGACTGCGTCGACGCTCACGCCGTACATATCCTCGAAGTCAGTGTGAATCTCGTTCAGCAACCCGGTGTCGAAGGTGCTCGTCGTCGTCGTCAGCGTCAGGGTTTCACCTGCCACACCTGGCTGGTCGGAACCCCCGTCTGACCCGTCGTCGCTGGCCGAGCCGAATTGGGAACAGCCTGCGATGGTTGTGGCTGCTCCCGTACCGAGCGCCACGAGGTAGCCTCTCCGATGTATCGCCATAGATACATTGTCGTACCGATACCAGATATAATTTCTGCCGGCCGAGTGCGTCGACAGTGGCGAAGACAGTCGTATGCAATTGCCAGTCGGCAACCGTCAGACAGCGGCACATTCGATGGGGCAGCAAAATCCCCAGGCAATCAGTAGATGGGGAAAGCGACCAGCCCGCAGTCATGCATAATAATTTTACTCGCGGTTCCGAGAGAGAACATATGGACGCATCAGTCGAAGCGGCACTGCGGGCTGGTGAGGTTCCGTTCACCGTCGAGGATGCAGAACTGCTGCGTGCCGTCGCCGAAGCGGGGTCGGTAAGCGGTGCCAGCGAGGAACTCGGCAGGTCGCGCGCACGGGCGCTGAACCGAATCGAGACACTGGAGGGGTCGTTCGGCCCCCTCGTCGAGCGTCAGCGCGGCGGTGCGACCGGTGGTGGGAGCGAACTGACGCCGACAGCGAAGGAGTTGCTCGCCAGGTTCGACCGACTGCAGGTGGCACTGGACGGAACCGCCAACGCCGAGGAATGTGTCATCGACGGCACTGCAACCGAACGCGACGGGGAGTTCTGCATCGTCGAGACGGGGAGTGGCGAGATTCGCGCCCGACTCGTAGATTTGCCCACCCGCTCGCTGGCCGAGGACGGCCGCGTGCAAGTGAGTGTGCGGGCCGATACAGTCACGCTGTATGCACCGACTGACGCACCCGCCGGCGACGCAACGAGCGCCAGAAACCGGTTCGAAGGGGACGTCCTCGACATCGACAGAGAGACGACCATGAGCCGGGTGACTGTCGACATCGGGACGGAAAATCCACTGGTCGCGTTGCTCACAGACGAGAGTCTGAGTCGACTCGCACTCACCGCCGGTGACCGAGTGGTCGCCTCGTTCAAGGCGACTGCCACACGGGCGATACCGGCCGACTGATACGGATTGCTGTAACTGTTTTCCGGGACAACCGCACGCCTTCGTGCGGTCAGTCCGGTACTGACGTACAGCAGTCCGTATGAAT
>CAZFOF010000054.1:0-10283 GCA_964520265.1 uncultured Halobacteriales archaeon
CGCGCGGCGTTGAGTGTGTAGATGCCCCCTTCGTCCCCGCCGGGCAGGATGCCGAGCCCGTAGACGGGTTCGGTGTAGATGCGTTTGAGGTGCTTTGCGAGCACCGGCGAACCGCCAGACCCGGTTCCCCCGCCGAGTCCGGCTACGATGAGGAATGCATCGATTTCGTGGACAGGGATGCTGTCGATTGCACCCTGGATTTCGTCGATGTCCTCCTCGGCGATTTCTGCACCGAGTTCGTTGTCGGCACCGACACCGTGTCCTTTGACACGGGCCTGTCCGATGAGCACGCGCTGTTCCTCCGGAATCCGTTCGAGTCCGAGCAAGTCGGCTTTCGCCGTGTTCACTGCAACCGCCGAGCGGACGATGCCACTGTCCGTCTGCTCGTCGTATTCCAGGAACTTGTCGACGATTTTCCCGCCGGCCTGCCCGAAGCCTATCATCGCGAGTTTCATACTACTACTTAAATAGACCGTGTACCATCGTGAGCATAAGTGTTGCGGGCAACTATCAGTTTTCGAAATTAGCAGCCCTCGCTACCCTTAACGCGGGAAAATCGCGTCTTGTCTTGCGGTCAGTCCGCTGATTTCGTGGCGACGCGCTCTCGCACCGTCTGGACAGCAGGTGGAATTCTGGCGTGTTCGGCGACGCGAGCGGCGATGAGTCCGACCAGCATGAACGACGCCCACATCCCCGGTTGGAACCACGGTGCGTTGTCTCTGATGAACTGTGCGGCCGGAAGCCACTCCGGCGGGATGATGATGACTTCCAGCCCGTAGCGGTGGAGATGGAACAGCAACACCGAGAGGACTGGCACCCAGGCGTAGCCGTCCGGCCGGTCGAGTTCGTGTGCGACCATGATGACCGCGGGCAACAGCATGAGCACGAGGTCGTGACTGTCTGCCTGTGGTGCAACCAGTGGAATGACGGCGACGCCGAGTGCGAACGTGGTGTGTCGGGCCGACCTGGAGTCTTTCGAGCGAGCGGCCCACGTCAGTCCGATGACGCCGAGGATGCCAAGCACCTTCAGGTACAGACTCGCTCCGCCGAAGACGTGCATCGGCCGGTAGGCGGCGTATCTATCCCAGAGATACGGTGCGCGCGTGTCTCCCCAGCCTTTGCCCCAGGTCAGGACATCGATGTACGTCTGGTGCGTTCCGAGACCGAAGACCGCAAGCGACGCGACAGCGAGAACGCCGGCGGTCACCACCGCACCGACGAATCGCCTGCGGTCACGCAGGAGGTGCGCGCCCGAGGTGGCGACGAACAGTTTGAACGCACTGCCCAGCGTGGTGAACGCGCCACTGGCGTACTTGTAGGCGGCCTGGGTTCGCTCGCTCAGTTCGCCGTCGCCGTACAGCGACTCGGTCGCCTCGGCGCGTTCGTGGAAGTAGAAGGCAAAACAGAGCAGTCCGGCCAGAAACGTCGCCGTCTGCGTCCAGCGGAAGTTCCGGATGACCGGCTGGAAACTGAAGATGGCGAGCAACAGCGCGAATCGCTCCCAGATACGCATCCGGTAGCCAAGCGTCCGTGCGACGGCTTCGAGGCCGACCCACAGCAGGATAATCGAGAAGGCACCGAAGACGACGGCACCGGCGGTAAAGCCCATCGTCTTGAACGGCAGGAACGTCAGGACGGTAATCGGCGGGTAGAGGTACTCCCCGTGGTAGCCACCGTCCGGTTGTTGTCTGTACAGTGGCCCGCCATCCATCCAACTATCCAGCGCGCCCGTGTACGCGCTGAAGTCGTTGAACCCGTAGCCGATACTGATGCCGCGGGTGGTCTCGGTACCCGCCGGCAGGTAGAAGTCGACGACCAGCCACACGAGCAGTGTGGTGATGGTAATCGCAGAGAGGGCGACGAACAGCGGGCGGTCGCGACGCAGCGCCCACAGACGGCGGGGAATCGACATATGACTCGACAGAACCAGTACGCTAATATCTCTGACGAAATTGCTCAGGCCACGCCGAGGTAGTCACCGAGCGTCCGCATCTCTGCTTCTGACACGTCGAATGCCTCGATGTTGTTATCGCTGGTCGTGTTATCGAAGTTCAGCGACCGGTACTGGTCGCCACCCATGGGGAATCCGGGGATGACACCAAGCGTCTTCAGCCCGATACCGGCGAGTCCCATCGGCAGACCGATGATTTTGACCGAGGAGTCCTCGGCTTCGTAGACCATCTCCGTGATCTCCCGCAGCGTCAGCACCTCCGGGCCGCCGATGTTGTACGTCTCGCCGGTGTGGTCGTCGTCTTCGACGCCGTCTGCGAGCATCGGCACGAGGTCTTCGACCCAGATGGGCTGGAAGCGAGTCTTCGTACCGCCGCCGGGGAGGGGATACAGCGGCAGTCCGGGTGCGAACATCCCTTTCAGTCGCTTGGTGAAGGAGACGAACTCTCCACCCTCGCCGAAGACGACCGACGGCCGGAAGATGACGTGGTCGAGGTCGGCGTCGGTGACGATTTCTTCGGCCCGTCCTTTCGCGCGGATGTAGTGTGTCGGCCCATCCGGGTCGGCACCGAGGGCGGACATCTGGACGAACCGCTCGACGCCGTGTTCCTCGGCGGCGTTGACGCAGTTTTCGGTGCCGCCGCGGTGTACCCGGTCGTGCATCTCGTTGCCACCGCTTGGCTCGAACAGCGGCGAGAGCGCGACGAGGTTGACGACCGCATCCTGTCCTTCGAAGGCATCGACCATGGAGTCGTAGGCGGTCACATCGCCCATCGCCGTCTCCACGTCGTCGGGAAGGTTCTCGGGGTCGGGGTCGCGGGCCAGTGCGGTCACGTCGTGGCCGCGCTCGGTGAGTTCAGTACAGAGGTACTGTCCGATGAAACCGCTCCCGCCGGCGACAATCACGTTCATACTCGTAGTTCTCCCGACAACAATGTAAAGGCTCGCGCCAATCAGTTAGGTAACGACCCACCCGCAGGCGGGGCATTTACGTCCCAGCGTGTCGAGGTGCTGGTATGCTCGTCACGCTGGAAGGACTGGACGGCAGCGGCAAGTCCACCTGCATCGAGGCACTCGAAGACTCCGACGCTGTCCCCCCGGAGACGACCTTTACACGCGAACCGACCGGGTCGTGGTACGGCGACGCCGTCAGACGCTCGATTGGCGACGACGACGCCGACTCACTGGCCGAACTGTTTCTCTACACCGCCGACCACGCCGACCATCTCGCGCGCGTCGTCCGACCCGCTCTTGCGGACGGCGAGGCGGTTATCTCCGACCGCTACTCCGACTCGCGGTACGCCTACCAGGGCGCGACGCTCGCGGACGAGGTTCCAGACCCGCTTGCGTTCGTCAGGGAGCTACACCAGCCCTGGACGCGCCCACCCGATGCGACCATCTATCTCGATGTCGACCCTGAGACGGCCGCCGAGCGCAGCGGTGCGACGAACAAATTCGAGACTGCGGAGTACCTGACGGCGGTTCGTGAAAACTACGAGCGACTCATCGAGACAGAGCCAGAGCGGTTCGTCCGCATCGACGCGACACAGCCTGAATCCGATGTCTGCGATGCCGTCTGCGATGCCGTTGCAACCCTGCTCTAGTTCCGTCGGACGCGCTGGCCCGTCTCGCGCTGGTCGGGCAGGTCGACCTCGTCGGGCGACGGCATCCAGACGTAGTCGAAGGTGACGCCAATCGCCATCGGCACCATGACGGTCAGGCCGACGACGGCGGCGGGAGTTCCGAGATTCGGCCCGACACCGAACGCGCCCGAGAGGAACATCGTCACGGCCAGTAACACGACGGGAATTATCAAGACGACGTAGACGGCGCTGCCCCACTGCGTGTTCAGGCGGACCCTGAAAAACCGTGTCGCAAGCGCGGAGATGGCACTGTTGAGAAACAGGATGAACAAGAGCCCGATGACGCCGGCAACGTCGACCATGGGCATGGTACGTGCCCGAGTCCCTTTGAGGTGTCGGACACCCTCACTCGAGGCACATATACGTCCGTGTATCGACGACCCCATCCAGTTCGCGCGTTTCGGTCGCGACGCCTCGGATGACATCGTACACCTCCTCACCGCCCGCTTCTGCGATAATATCGTACTGACCCGCGACGACGTGGGCCTCCTGTACTCCGTCGATGTCGATGATAGACTCCTGCAGGTCGGCGGATTTTCCCGCAGTCGTCTTCACCATGATGAACGCACGAACCATTCGTGGCTGTGGTACGTTACAGTATATGAAAAGCGTTACCCTGTGACACGTGGGCAAGATTATTGATGGCCCTCGACGTAGGGGCTATCATGCGTTTCGTTATCATTGGTGCAGGCCGTGTCGGGTTGCGAACTGCCCGTGCGCTCGCGGACAGTAATCACGACCTCGTCATCGTCGAGGGCGAGCACGATGCTGCCGAGCGAGCACGTTCTGAGGGATTCGAAGTGGTCGAGGGTGACGGCTCTCTGGAGAGTACCCTGGAGGAGGCGTCAGTGGAGGCCGCAGACGCCGTCGGCGCGCTGACCGGTGACCTCAACAACAACTTCGCTGCCTGTATGATTGCAAACCAGTACGGCTGTCGAACGGTCATGCGCATCGACGAAGACTACCGCGAGGAAATCTACCGAAAATACGCCGAAGAGGTCGACGAGGTCGTCTACCCCGAACGTCTCGGTGCAATCGCCGCGAAAAACGCGATGCTTGGCGGGAACATCCGGGCTATCGCCGACATCGCACAGAACCTCCAACTGGTCGAGTTCACTATCACGCCGGACTCGCCGATGAAAGGCTACAGCCTGAGCGAACTCGAACTCCCGGGAGAGTCGCGGTTGCTCGCGTTCGGCAAACGTGACGGTGATATCCGACTCCCGACACCGGACGACTCGCTCGACCTCGGTGACCGTCTCATCGTCCTCACCGCCTTCGACAAACTCGATCACGTGCGGAGTCTGGTCGTCGGCAACAAAGAGGCCACCGCAATGGGGGGTGCCTGAGATGGTTCACGCCTACATCATGGTCAAAGCCTACACTGGCGAGGCCGACCGACTGAAAACCGACATCGAGAGCGTCGAAGGCGTCCTGCGCGCCCACATCGTCGCCGGCGATGTCGATATCATTACCGTCGTCGACGTCGACTCTCCCGCCGCCGTCAAAGACGTCGCTGCGACGCACATTCAGGATATCGACGGTGTCGAGAACACGCAGACGTACATCGCGATGGACTAGCCTGGGACGGGAACCGTCGGGCAGTGCCGCTACAGCGGTGTGCCGCCACCGCCGCCACCGTCCTGGCTAGCGGCGTCGATGAGTTGGTCGACCGGCGACCCGTAGTCGTAGCCGGGGATGACCCCTTCGACGTAGGTTCCCTCGACGTATTCGACGAATGTCTTGGCTATCTCTGCGGCCGTGTCTGCGTTGCCCCATTCGAAGCCGTAGGTGACGTAGATATCCTCGCCGTCGCGCTCGACATCGAACGTCTCCAACTCGACGTTGGCCCGCGTGGCCTGTGGGGCGTCTGTCAGCCGTCGTTCGAGTGTCTCGTACCAGCCGTCTTCGACGGCCTCGCCAACGCCGTCGGTCGTTGCTGCGTCGAGTGTTGGCACACAGACCGTCACGGTGTACGCCGAGAGATACTCCGGCCCCTCGACTGCACGGACACGACCCTCGAAGACCGTCGTGTCGACGAGGAAGCTGTCTCCGTCACAGGTGAACGCGTCGTGGGACTCGAAAGCACGCTCGGCACTCTCCGGTAACTCGTCGGTCATCGACCGCCTATTGGGACGAGAACGGCAAAAGCGCGTCGCGTCTGCAGTATGAGGGGACGGGGGTTCGAACCCCGGAACTCCTACGAGACGGGTTCTTAAGACCCGCGCCGTTGACCACTTGGCTACCCCCTCGCAGCATATTCTTTTACCGTCGGAACTTTACCATCTTCCGATTGCTCCCGATACCATCCGTCTTAATTTGTGCCTGCGCGCGCACTGCAGTGCGGTCTCATCTCGGGATTGAAACCCCTGAAACACACACAAATGTCGACTAGTGCCTACAATTGTCCGCCGCTACCTCGGCAATTAAGCATTACATATCAGTGTGTTTGGATTTAACGACTCGTTTTTGCGATTGTACACCATTCCCAGGTATAACAATCGAAAATCCTTTCATAGTTCATGGATAAGGCGAAGAGTGGAAATACTGGTGTGAAAGCATGTCACAGGAAAGCCGAAAACCCTCACTCCGCGACGTATCACGACGAAAGCTACTCGGCAGTACTGCCGGCTTGACCGCCCTGAGTCTCTCCGGCTGTCTTGGCCTGTTCGGTGACGACGGTGGCGACGGCGGCGATGGCGGCGGCGGTCTCGACCCTGTCCGTGACCGTGTCGAGGTCGATCCAGCAGATATCGTCGAAGGTGGCGACCTCACCTTCGGGCTGGGTGCCGGTATCGACTCCTTCGACCCGGCATACAGTACCAGCGCGCCGGCACGGAACGCCCAGC
Source organism: uncultured Halobacteriales archaeon (assembly GCA_964520265.1). Taxonomy (GTDB): domain Archaea; phylum Halobacteriota; class Halobacteria; order Halobacteriales; family Haloarculaceae; genus Salinibaculum. The sequence continues at coordinate 6,443 of CAZFOF010000054.1, forward strand.
TCATCGTCTACGAGTCGATTGTCACGCAGGATGCCGCGGGCGAGGTCTATCCGTGGCTCGCAGAGAGCTGGACGCTCGAAGAGACCAACGCGATTGACGACCGTGTCAGCGCCTACAGCGACTACATGGTCGACGCCGAGACGGACTCGGAGGGCAACATCGTCTCCGACAACCAGATCATCATCAGCGACACCGAAAATCAGCGGATTCTGACCACCGCTGAGGCACCCGACGCCGTCGAAGACGGCACCTTCGGGATGCGGTTCCGTGCGGAACTCCACGAAGGTGTGACCTTCCACAACGGTGAGGAGATGACCGCCGAGAACGTCATCGGCGGCTATCGGGTCTACGCCAACTCCGACAATGCGGCACAGACGTTCGACTCCTTCCTCCACGCCGAGAAAGTCGACGACTACACCGTCGACATCTACGCGCAGGTGCCCGACGCAGAGGCCGAAAGCCAACTGCCAGTCGAGGTTTACCCGACCGAACACATCGAGGACTACCCCGACACGGGCGCAGACCCGCGCAACGACCGGACGCCAATCGGCACCGGTGCCTACCGGTTCGAGGACTTCACCACCGAGGAATTCGCTGACTTCAGCAAGTACGAGGACTACTGGCTCGAAGATATCGGACTGGACGCCAAAGAGTGGTGGGACGGCCCCGACGAGTTCCCGGATGGACCGGTCATCGACAACATCACGATTCGCATCGTGACCGACGACGCGACTCGGGCCGGCGCGCTGAACAACAACGAACTCGACATCACCTACGGTCTCGCCTCGACTACTTTCAGCGACTACCGAGAAAACGAGGACTTCCGTCTGAGTGTCACCGACGCAGGTGCGTACAACTTCCTGCAGTTCCCGGTGACACAGGAACCGTGGGACAACGAGAAACTCCGCCGCGGCATCAATCAGATGATTCCGCGACAGACCATCGCCGAGAACGTCTACAACGGCTACCGGAATCCCGCCTACGCCCCGCTTCCCGAGCTGGCCTCCGAGGCCGGCACAGAGGGTGAGTACGAGACGCTCGTCGAAAACCTTCGCCCACAGACCGAACAGGATACCGAGGCGGCGACGGAACTCATCCAGGAAGCCATCGACGAGAACGATATCGAAACGCCGATTTCGACGACTATCGAGACGAACACCGCCGACGACCGCGTCCGAGAGGTCGAACTCATCGCCCAGACGATGAACCAGGCGGGCGATGGGAACCTCTTCGACATCAGTGTCGAGACCTTCGAGTTCAACTCGCTCATCCAGCGCATCTTCGGGCCGGAGTACTATCAGCGAGGTGTGCTCACCTTCATCGGCCTCTCTGGTACGTTCAACCCCGGGAGTTTCTACGATGCGGTCAACAGCATCGACAACTTCCGGCAGTGCTGTAACTTCCAGCGGGTCGACACGCCGGAACTCGACGAGATTGCAGACGAGGCACGCTTCTCGGTCGACGCCGTCGAAAGCGACGACTTCCGTGGTCGCCAGTACGACCAGATCTGGGACGGACTCATCGAGCAATCGCCGAACATCTACACGGTGTTTGGAACGAACGTCGCTGCGCTGAGTACGGATTACGTGGGGCACAACACCTACACGTTCTCCAGTTCCATCCTGCCCTACGGACTGTACGCACCCGTCGACGAGCAGGTTGCCTACCTCGACCGGTAACCACAACACACAATTATTTCAACAATGGGGCTTCGCAAATACATCGCCGTCCGACTGGCGGTCACGATACCGCTAATGTTTGCCGTCTCCGTAATCACATTTGGGCTCGTCAAACTCACACCCGGTGACCCCGTCACTACACTCGTCGCGTTGAATCCGGAGGTCTCGGCTGCAGAGGAAGCCGCACTCCGGCGTCGGTACGGGCTGGGGGGTTCGATCTTCGAACAGTACGTTCGATGGATTACAGACGTCCTCCAGGGGAACCTTGGCACAGTCATCAGCCGTGACGCCGACGTTGGGTCGTACATCATGCAACGACTCCCCAAGACAGTCGCGCTTGGCTTCTTTGGCTGGGCGATTGCGCTCATCATCGCGATTCCGACCGGTGTCTACGCCGCCTACAAGAAAGATACGTTCGCAGACACCGCGAGTCGCGTGTTCGCACTGTCGGGCATCTCGCTGCCGAACTTCTGGCTTGGACTGATGCTCATTCTGGTGTTTGCGCTGTATCTCGGCCTCTGGCCGGTGCTGGCTCCGCGCAAACCCATCCTCTCTCCCGAGATGCTCTGGTATCTCATCCTCCCTGGGGTGACTATCGGGACAGCGGCGTCGGCGAATCTGATGCGCGTCATGCGCTCGTCGATGGCAGAGGAGATGAACAAAGAGTACGTCACCGCCGCCCGTGCGAAAGGACTTCCAGAGCGGACAGTCGTGCTCAAACACGTGCTCCGGAACTCACTGATTTCAGTGGTGACGCTGGCGGCGTTTCTCACCTCGAGCATCGTTGCCGGCTCTGTCGTCGTCGAGCAGGTGTTCGCCTGGCCCGGACTCGGTCGAGCATTCATTAGCGCCATCAACGGCCGTGAAATCGACCTCATCATGGCGCTGACGCTGTTCACCGGCGTCGTCATCGTCCTGGCGAACCTGCTCGCCGACATCGTCTACGCAATACTCGACCCAAGAATCAGGTACGACTAACTATGTCAACGAAACGAGGCAGAATTCAGATTCGTGGATTCGACGCAGAAAGTGTCGAACAGCGAGACCCGTTGTCGGACTGGACGCCGGATACCGACTCGGCGACGAAAAGCCGGTGGGCCCGGGCATGGCGTGACTTCCGGAACAACCGAAGCGCGACGATTGGGCTGTTCATCGTTGGCGTCCTCACTTTCCTTGCTATCTTCTCGCGACCGGTCGTCATCGAAGGCGTGATGGTGCAACCGTTCTCGCTGGCACCCTATGACCCGAGTCTCGCGCTGTATGCCGAAGGCGCGACTTCCTACCAGCCCCCGTCAACGCAGTTCATCCTCGGGACGGACGGCTCCGCGAAAGACATCTTCTCGCGGATTCTCTACGGCGGCCGCTTCAGCATCTCGATTGGTTTCATCGTCGTGATTATCACGGCGACAATCGGGCTCGTCTACGGTGCCATCGCCGGCTACTACGGTGGCATCGTCGACAAGACGCTGATGCGGTTCGTCGACGTGGTCTTTGCCTTCCCCGCGCTCGTTCTGGCGCTGCTCATCATCGCCTTCCTCGGGAAGGGGTACTGGGAACTCGTCCTGGCGTTTACCCTCACCGGGTGGGCGGGCTATGCGCGTATCATCCGGGGTGAGATTCTCTCGGTGAAACAAAACGAGTACGTCACAGCGGCGAAGGCACTCGGTGCACGCGACCGGTCGGTCATCTTCAGACACATCGTCCCCAACGCGGTTGCGCCACTGGTCGTCCAGGCTTCGCTCGCCATCGGTACGACCGTCATCGGCGTCGCTGCACTCGGCTTCCTCGGGCTTGGCCTGCCACCGACGTCCTCCGAGTGGGGAACGATGCTCAACGCCGCCCGTGAGAGTCTCATCGGCGGTGCCGGTGGCTCACCCAAGTGGTGGGCGACCATCTTCCCCGGCGGTGCGATATTCCTGTTCGTGCTGGCGATGAATCTCATCGGTGACGGCATCAACGACGCACTCGATGCCCAGCAGACGACCGTCGGCCAGGGAGGCGAGGAGTAATGGCACTGCTGGAAGTCGAAGACCTCACTGTCAACTTCTACACCGAGGAGGGGGTTGTCACCGCTGTCGACGACCTGAACTACACGATAGACAGCGGTGAGAAGTTCGGCGTCGTCGGTGAGAGCGGGGCTGGCAAGAGCGTCACCGCGCTCT
>CAZFOF010000055.1:0-1157 GCA_964520265.1 uncultured Halobacteriales archaeon
CGACCTCGTCGAGCGCGTCCACGAGTATCTTACCGACATCAAGACGACACAGATTCGCATGGGACTGCACACGATGGGGGAACCACCGACCGACGGCCGCCTCGTCGAGTATCTCGTCGCGCTCACGCGCCTGGAGAATTCCGGCGGGCCGAGTCTCCGCGAGAGCGTCACCGGCACCCTCGGCGTCGACTATCAGCGACTGCTCGACGAACCCGGCACCTACGACGAACAGTTGGGCATGACCTACGCCGAGGCCGCCGACGAGGTGTACGAGACGAGCATCGACCTCGTGTCGGCACTCGCAGCCGAGGACTTCGACGTACCCGACGACGCGGCCGGTGCCGACGGCGTGGCGACACCCGCCGGCCTCGTCGCCGATATCGACCCGCTGGGGGACACACAGCCCAAAGACGGGGCAGCGGACAACCTCCGGGAGGCGCTGGCGTTCATCTGCGAGGAGGTGGCCCCGCGAGTACGAGGGGCGACGGCAGAGATTCCACGAACGGCAGACGCACTCGCCGGGGAGTACGTCCCACCCGGCGGCAGCGGTGCGCCGACGCGAGGCGGTGTCGACCTGTTGCCGACCGGACGGAACTTCTACACCATCGACCCGCGGAAGATACCGGCCAGAAGCGCGTGGGAAATCGGCCGCGAAGTCGCCGAGGGCGTGGCATCCCAACACCACGAGGAACACGGCCAGTATCCCGAGGAGGTCGGCGTCGTTGCGTGGGGAACACCGACGGTGCGGACACGCGGCGAGACGGTCGCGCAGGTGCTCGCGTTGCTCGGTGTCAAGCCGGTCTGGACGGAAGCAGGACGTGTCTCGGACGTGGCGGCGATTCCCCTCGACGAACTCGGCCGGCCGCGTATCGACGTGACGACGCGTGTCTCCGGCCTGTTCCGTGACGCCTTCCCCCAGGCTGGCAGTGTCATCCACGACGCCGTCGAGACTGTCGCAACACTCGATGAACCCCACGATATGAACTACGTCAAAAAACACGTCGAAGCAGAGGCAACAGAGGTCGCAGAGGACGCGGGACTCGATGTCGAAGCGGCCCGCGAACGCGTCATGGACAGGGTGTTCACCACCCAGCCGGGCGGCTACGGCGCGGGAACCAACAAGGCCGTCGACGAGGGCAACTGGGACGACCGCAGCG
>CAZFOF010000055.1:1227-1518 GCA_964520265.1 uncultured Halobacteriales archaeon
CAGGACGAGTTCGACAGCTCCGACTGGTACGCGTTCCACGGCGGATTCATCAGTGCCGTCGAAGCGACAGCGGGCGAAAAGCCGGCCTCGTACGTCGGCGACGCATCCGACCCGGACGCCATTAGTGTCGAGACGAACGAACAGAAGATTCGAAAAACCATGCGCGCACGTGTCTTGAACCCCGAGTGGCTCGACAGTATGGAAACTCACGACTACAAAGGAGCCGGTGACCTCTCGACGACGGTCGACGTGGTGTTTGGCTGGGATGCGACGGCCGGCGTCGTCAGCGAC
>CAZFOF010000055.1:1528-9888 GCA_964520265.1 uncultured Halobacteriales archaeon
CCTGGGCGCTTGCCAGCATCACCGAGACGCTGCTGGAGGCCATCGACCGGGAGCTGTGGGACGCCCCCAAATCGACAGTCGACAGACTCCGCGACGTGCATCTCTCCGTCGACGGTGAGCTCGAAGCGAGAGCGAGCGAACCCGCAACTCAGGAGGTGTCCCACGATGCCGACTGACGAGACAGACGAAGCGTACGCCGACCTCGGGGCGACGACGAGCGAGGCCATGGAAATCGCCGAGACGAGTCTCGAACGGGTGCGCAAGCTCGTCCCCGACGAGACGCTGGCCGACCGCGTCCGACAGAAATCCGTCCACGCGACCGGCGACCCAGAGTTTCAGCATCTCGTCCGGTTCACCGGCCAGGACGAGGACGAACCCGTTCGTGCCGGTGCCCGTGCCGTCCGCGACGAACAGCCAATCGTCACCGACATCACGATGGTCAAAGCCGGTATCACCGGGCGCGGACACGACTGCCCCGTCCGGAAGGCCATCGGAAACGGTGCCGAACTGGCAGCAGAAACCGGGATGACGCGAACGGCCGCGTCGGTGCTCGAACTCGACCGGAACGGTGTCTACGACGGGGCGATTGCCGTCGTAGGCAACGCACCGACGGCGGCACTCGCACTCGCCGACTGCATCGAGAACGGGACGCGCCCGGCGGTCGTGGTCGCGACACCCGTGGGCTTCGTCAAGGCCGCCGAGAGTCGCAAGCGACTGCGGGAGGTCTGTGAGGGGCACGACGTGCCTGCAATCACGAACGTGGGACGACGGGGTGGCAGCGGACTGGCTGCCGGACTGACGAACGAACTCATCCACGTTGCCAGCGACGCCGCCGACGGGGAGGTCGACCTCGAATGACCGACAGCTACGACCTGTCGAGTGGCCCCGACCCGGCGACACTGGCCGCCGCTGCTCCCGAAGCGACGGCGCCCGACGACCCTGTGTACGCGGTCGGTATCGGCCCGGGGAACCTCGACTATCTCACGCCGCGTGGTGAGCGCGCCATCCGTGATGCCGATGTCGTCGTCGGCTTCGAGACAGTCGTCGAGTACGTCAGCCCCCTCATCGAGGGCGACGCGCTCACCTGTGGCTACGAAGACGAGAGGGCGGCACTCGAAGAGTTCGCCCAGCGGGTCGAGGACGGCGCGGCCGGCACAGCGGTACTCATGGGCGACCCGAACCACTCGGGCTATCAGTTCCTCGGCAAGGTACAGGCGGCAGTCGACCGGCCGACACGCGTCGTTCCCGGCATCTCGTCGCTGCAAGTCGCCGCCAGTCGGGCGCGAACTCCGATGGAGGAGACGACGTTCGTCACGCTGCATCGTAGCGGTGACATCACGCCCGACCTCGACCGACTCCGCGAGGCTGTCGGTGACCGTCATCTCCTCGTCTTGCCCCGACCGTTCGACTGGATGCCCGGCGACGTGGCAGCCACACTGCTCGATGCCGGTGGCGACCCGACGCTCGAAACACTCGTCTTCGAGCGGTTGACACACGACGACGAATCGGTGACACGCTCGTCGCTGTCGTCACTCGCCGAGAGTGCCGGTGGCAAAAGCGCCGACGAGACGCCGTTTTCCGACCTCTCCGTGCTCGTTGTTCGCGCCGAGTGAGCCACCGAGAGCAGTTCATCCCGGCGGTATCACAGACGAGAACTGCGACACACGACTGAAGTGCTCACGGACTCGACAACAGAGAGTATGGACTTTCTGGACGAAGGCGATGTGGACTCGGTGTCGTTGCTCTATGCGAACGACGACAGTGAGTTCGCGAACTATCTCCAGACAGCATTTGCAGACATTTCCCCTGGTATCGAGGTTGTCGTCGCCGACTCCGTCGACAACGCGATATCGCGATTCGAGGAGGAGACTGTCGACTGCGTGGCGACTGCGAACGAACTCCCAGATGGGACGGGTCTCGACGTGCTCGACGCGGTACACGCAAGCGCCGAAGACGTGCCCACGATTCTCTGTCCGACGGAGGGCAGCGAGATGCTCGCGAGTCGAGCGACACGGGCGAACGTCTCCGAGTACCTCCCGCTGGAACCGACCGACGAGCGATTCACAGAACTCACAGACCGCATCCGAACACTCGTCGGCACGTCCCGCCGACAACACGACGAGCAAACTGAATCCCAGTTCTGGCAGACACGCGAACACCAGCGACTGGCAGAGGAGTACGACGCGTTGCTCACCAACTCAGGGGACGCGATTTTCATTCTGGACGTCGACCAGACAGCGGGCGACGTGGAGTTCCGTTTCAGCCAGTTGAGTCCGGGCTACGAGACACAGACAGGTCTGACGACCGAAGAGGTGTCCCAGCGCACCCCGCGAGATGTGTTTGGCGAGGAGGTTGGCGCGAAACTCGAAGCCAACTACCGGCGCTGTCTCGAACAGCGCGAGCCAATCACCTACCGCGAGGAGTTGGCAGTCGCAGAAGACGCTCGCATCTGGCAGACCAACCTCGCGCCGGTCATCGTCGGCGGAGAGGTTATCCGTATCATCGGAATCGCTCGAAACATAACCGAGCAGGCCGGACACCAGCAGAAACTCAAACAGGCAAACAGACGCCTGGAGTCACTCATCGATGCCGTCCCGCTGACCATCATGGAAATCGACCGCGACGGCGAGGTGATACGCTGGAACAGCGGGGCAGAGGAGATGTTCGAGTGGTCGCGTTCGGAGGTCGTCGGTGAATTCAATCCAATCATTCCCGACAACAGACAGGCAGAGTTCGCCGACCACCGGCGACGGGCACTTGCCGGTGAGCAGATACAAAACAAAGAGATTACGCGGGAGACGAAAACAGGCGAGCAGTTAGACCTCCTGCTGTCGACGGTTCCGATTACCGACACCGACGAGCAGGTGACGAGTGTCCTCGCTGTCCTCCAGGACATTACCGAGCAGAAACACCTGGAGCATCGTCTCAGAGCACTCCACGAGACCGCGCAGCGACTCAACGAAGCACAGTCCGAATCGGAGATCAGCGAGATTGCGCTCGAAGCCGCTACCGAAGTGCTCGAACTCGAGGTAACCGGCATCTGGAAGTACGACGACACAGCGGATGCGCTCGTCCCGGTCGGTGCGACCGACGCCACTGACGAACTTATCGAACAGCAACCAACGTTCACACCGGGAAGCAGTCTCGCCTGGGAGGTGTACGAGTCGAGTGACCTTCGCGTCTACGACAACGTGCACACACAGACGAACGTCTACAACGACGACACGCCGTTCAGAAGCGAGATACTGGTTCCGCTGGGTGACTACGGCGTCATGTCGACCGGGTCGACAGAACCAGAGGTGTTCTCGGAGATGCAGATCGACCTCTTTCGAGTGCTCGGAGCGACAGTCACGGCGGCACTCGTCCGTGCCAGCCGTGAGGAGCAACTGCGCCGGCAAAACGAGCGCCTCGACCAGTTCGCGAGCGTCGTCGCACACGACCTGCGCAACCCGCTTGCGGTGGCACGGACGTTCCTCGACACCGCAGTGACGACGGGTGACCCCGAACACTTCGAGAAAGTCGACTCGGCTCACGGCCGCATCGAGCGACTCATCGACGACCTGCTCACGCTCGCCCGCGGCGAGACGACCGTCGAAGACCCGACACAGATGTACCTCCAGACCACGGCGAGAGAGGCCTGGGAACACGTCGATACCGGGGCGGCGACACTCATCATCCCCGAGGATTCACTGGTCGTCGCCGCCGACGAGGGTCGGTTGAACCGGCTGTTCGAGAATCTCTATCGCAACGCCGTCGAACACGCTGGCGACGACGTAACAGTCACCGTCGGCCATCTGGAGGATGTGTCTGGCTTTTACGTTGCCGACGACGGTTCCGGCATCCCACCGGAGCACAGAGACGAGGTGTTCGAACACGGCGTCACCGCAGACGACGGTGGAACCGGCCTGGGGCTGTCAATCGTCTCCGACATCGCCCAGGCACACGGCTGGGAGTGTGCCGCGACCGAAAGCACCAGTGGCGGTGCCCGCTTCGACTTCATCGTCTCTCGGCGCTCGTAGTCACGGCTGGAACGGACAGAGAACTTCTCGATACACGTCTCCACGAGCGATTCGACCCAGCAGAGTCCACACTCACCGCAACCGATACACTCAAACGCTTCTGTTGCCTCAATACGGACACAATGATGCTCCCGACCCACGCGCTGGCCGGGATGGTGCTGGCTCTACCGGTGGCACTGGTCGCACCGGAGTTTGCGGGTGTTGCACTCGTTGCGGGGCTGCTCGGCGGCATTCTGCCGGATTTGGATATGTACATCGGTCACCGGCGGACGCTGCATTACCCGGTCTACTACACCCTCATTGGGGGTGGACTGGTCGGACTCGCGGCCGTCGTGCCGACGGCTGTCACGGTCGGCGTGGCCGTTGGCGCGGTCGCGGCAGCGCTCCACAGTGTCACCGACATCTTCGGTGGAGGACTCGAACTCAGGCCGTGGGAAGCGACCTCACAGCGTGCCGTCTACAACCATTATCATGGACACTGGATAGCACCGCGTCGCTGGGTGCGATACGACGGGTCGCCTGGTGACTTCGCCCTGTCGATGACACTTGCTGTCCCGCTGGCGTTCGTCGTCGAGGGACACTTGCAGTGGGTCGTGGCCGGTACGGTCGGTATCGCGGCGGTCTATGCGGCGCTGCGACGGGTGCTCCCGAGGCTCGCACGACACGTCGTCGGCACGCTCCCCGAACAGGCGCGGGCGTACGTTCCAGCACGATACGAGTGAGAGCGGGCGCCGTCCAAAGAGCCTTGACGACGGCGCGAGCCATTCGTATCACGCGTGTTCCTCCACTCGCTCACCACCGTCGCTGTTGCCGTCTTCCTGGGGCTGCTCGCGACGTTCGCGGCAAGCGTCCGCCGGCGTGACGGTGCCGCCATCGTCAACGCCATCGTCGTCATCGGCGTCTCGCTGGTTCCCGTCCTCACGTTCAGCACTGTCGATACCCAACTCGGCTCGAAGTTGACCGTCTGGCTCGCTCTGGCCGGATTCCTGCATATGGTCGGGATGTTGGGTGTCTACGAGTCGGTCTGGTGGTGGGATCACCTCACACACACGGTTTCGGCGGCGCTTGTGGCTGCACTCTGCTATGGTGGTGTACTCGCGGTCAGCGACCTGTCTCCACTGGCAGTCACACTGGTGGTCGGCGCGTTCACACTCGTCGCCGGCATCTTCTGGGAGTTACTCGAACTCGTCGCTCGCGCACTCGGTCAACGCTACGATATCGAACCCGTGCTCGTCCACTACGGATGGGACGACACCGCCTTCGACCTGGTATTCGATGGTGTCGGCGCTGCCGTCGTACTCGCAGTTGATATCGACATCTTCGCCGCACTTGCGACCCGATGGCCGGATGCGACCCGAACCCTCCTCGTCTCGGCAGGCGTAGTCATAACAGTGGGGTCACTGGCGATAGCGACTGTACTGACCGCCATCGACGAATGGCCGGAATTAAACCCGGGATAATACTGGAGTGCGCGGCAATCGAGTATAGTCAGACGCCGCCTGGATTTTCTTTCCGCCCTGTCAGACGGTCGGGAACCAGACGGACGAACTCGAAGGAGACCGTCCGGACGGGAGCCTCGAAGATATCCACGAGCGGGATATGGACGTGGTCGAGGCCGTCGAGTGTCTCCGTCGCGATATCCTCCATATCCGTCGACTCCAGTCGTCCCGCAGCGACGACACTCTCCCACTCGTCGTCGTCCTCGCCGTAGACGACGAACGTGACCGGGCGGTCGACCAGTGCCGCCTTGGTGTGGTCTTCGCCCACGGCGAGACGGAAGTAAAAGGTCGTCTCCTCGGCGTCGTAGCCGTAGGAAATCGGTACCGTATGTGGCGGTGTCTCCTTGTCTGTGGCAAAGGAGATGACACCGGTACCGCCACTGCCGAGAAACGCGTCTCGTTCCTCCGCGTCGAGTTCCACTGGTAGTTCGTCGCTCATACCCGAGACTACGTTCCGAGTTGACATAAGCCAACCTACGTGTTTCAAAGGCGTTTGACGCCGGCGTTACACAGACCGCAATACGGCGGTTCGTCACACAGGGTCGCTGGCTCAGCCGGGGAGGAAGACGTTGATGACGGCGACGACGAGTCCGGCCAGTCCCATCCGGGCGGCAGCGACGTACCACCGCTGTCCGGAAATCGAACCCATGTACGCGCCGAAGACGCCGAGAATCGTGATGCCGAGACCGACGGCAACGATGGCTGCCTCTGCCATCGTGAACACAGTCTCCTCGAAGAGAAACGGTATCAGTGGAATGAGGACGCCGATAAGCGGCCCGAGTCCACTCATCGTGGCATGAAGGACGCGGGCCCCGCGCTGTTGGCGGTCGATGCGTGTATCGTCGAGGTCGGTGAGCATCGCATCCTCGATACGGAGAATCTCGGCACGGGTCTCGGCGCGCTCGATCTCCCAGACGCTCCAGACCGCTGACGTGCCAAGTCCGACAGCAGCCCCGACACCGATTTTCACGACCGTAACGCCGTCGGCGACACCCGAGAGGACAGCACCGACGACGATACCGATAACCGTCAACGTGCCGTCGAAGCCGTTCGAGATGAAATAGCGTCTGGCTATCGAGCGCACGTCAGGCTTACCGAGCAGTTGTCGCAACCGCTGGAGACGTGACGCCACGGCTACTCAGCGATCCTGGTGTGTCCACCGGTCTTCGACGATGTACTCACCGCAGGCGACCTGGTCGACGGAGTGGATGGTGCCGCTCAGTTCCTCGATTTTCGCCTCGATTGCATCGTAGTCGAGAGCCTCCCCTTCGAAGGTCAGCTTGACGTTCTGTACCTCCTTGTCGAGTTCGATGAGCGAAGCACTGACACCCTCGACACTGTCAGTCTCGGAGACGTGCTGGCTGAACTCCGGTAGCGGTGGGTCGTGGGGCTTCAATACATCGATGACGAGCCGACGGACGACACTCATACCAGACTATACGCACCCATCGCAGGAAAAAGCGCACCATTCGGTGGGACAGTCTCTTGGTACTGTGTCACACACCTAGCAATATGGGAGACCCAGCCTGCTATCGAGACTACTGTCCTGAATGCGATGCACAGGTGACAATCACCGACGGAGCGTGTCCGGACTGCGGGGCGACGGTCGAAAACCGGTGAGCAATCGGTGTTCGCGAGGACTACTCAGCCTCGTCTGCTTCGAGAACTTCGATATCAACGTCGGCTTCGGCGACGCCGAGGCGGGCAAACTGGGTACGGAGGTGTTCCTTTGCGGCGTCGATTGCCTGCTCTCTGCTCTCGAATCCGCGTGGGAGCGGTTCCTCGAACGCGATACGGACACTGCGGCCGTCGATGCGTTGTAGTTGGCCGCCGCTTTCGACCTCGTAGAAGCCATCACACACCCAGGTGTAGGGAGCCGACGCATCGGGCGCTCCGCTGTAGGACGGTGCGCGTTCACCGCGCTCGTAGAGCGTCCCCGTCAGGGCAGTTCCGCCGGCCCGTCCACGGATAAGCAACATACTGGTGGTACGCGACCAGCAAATAAAAGGTCGCTGGCGGCGGGTGGGAAACCTGTTTGTGCGACGGCGTCGTTGACACGTCCATGTCCGACCTCGGGGATTTCACCAATTTCGAAGGCGATGACAGTTCGGCCGACGGTGGCGATGCCGAAGACGCAGGCGAGACACCGCCGGCGTCGGCAGCAGACGACTCACCGGAGACGACCGACGACGAGCAGTTTCGCACCTTCGAGGCGACGCCGGCGGGCAGCGACCACGGCATCGGCGTCCTCTCGGCGTCGGAGGGGCTCCGAATCGACGAAGAACCGGACGAGACACGCCTGCGAGCGTACGTGACCGTCGGCAACCGCAGGGACGTACGCATCGGCTCGTATCTCATCGCACCCTATCCCGACGACGAGCGCCTGTTCTGTCGCATCACCGGCCTCGAATACGCACAGGAGTACCGGGCCGACGACGCCACGGAGATTCACGCACGGCGAGCGATGCGCGCAGAGGGTATCGACGAAGAGGACTTCAAACTGATGGCGACGCTCGAACCCGTCGCATGACCGACCGCGTCCCCAAACCCGAGACGGTCGTGGCGACGGCAGACGACAAAAGCGACATCAAGACGGGACTGAAGATGCCCGGCGACGGCGTCTTCGTCGGCCACCTCGCGGTCGGCGGGGAGAAGGTCACGACGGCGGCGGCCCCGCCGACTATCGACTACCGGCTGAAAGACGACTACGACGCGGGCGACCCACTCGTCTTCCGGCACACCCTCGTTGCGGGTGGAACCGGGTCGGGCAAGACCCACGGTGCGAAGAACATCCTCCGGCAGTATCTCGACGACGACCGCACCTATCCCCTGGAGGCTGGCG
>CAZFOF010000055.1:9898-10192 GCA_964520265.1 uncultured Halobacteriales archaeon
TGATGTTCGACCCGCAGGACGAGTACGCGCAGATGCACGACGACAATCCCGGAATGGACGCCGACACGCGGCGGGGACTCGACCGTGAGGGTGTCGCACACGGCGGTGTCGACGACACGCTGGCGTTCATCCCGAAAGTCGACGGTGCGACCTACAGCGCGAGCCACCACCGGGCCGAGCAGGTGACCTTTACCATCCCCTTCTCGATGGTGCACTCAAATCCCTGGCTCATCGCCGGCAGCGGACTCAACGACAACCAGTACAACGCGCTGGTCAACGTGCTGCTGAAGCGAT
>CAZFOF010000056.1:0-9890 GCA_964520265.1 uncultured Halobacteriales archaeon
ACCGCACGCCTTCGTGCGGTCAGTCCGGTACTGACGTACAGCAGTCCGTATGACGAGCGAACCGTTCTTTTTGACGGAAAGATTCTTTCGAGCGACTAGAAGAGATCGTCGAGATTGTCGTTTTCGAAGACTTCGGTCGGGTCGGATTCCTGTGTCTGTTCCTGTGCCTCGCGAGCACGTTCCATGAACTCCTCGACGCGTCGCGACCGCTCGACGCCGCCAAGCAACACGAGCGCTCCCAGGCGTGAACTCTCCAGCGGGAAGTCACCGCCACGCACCTGGAGTGACCCGGTCTCCTCCTCGACCCACTTCCGGGCGCGTTCGACACCTTTCCGAGAGATTCGGTCAGGCTCGCCGGCGATGACAAGCAGTGCCGACTGTGCCTCGACTGCATCGGGCAGGCTCATTTTCGTCAGGAGCGCGTTGCGCGTCAGACTCGTGATGGTGTTTATATTCTCGCCGGGGTCTTCGCTGGCCTCCGCAGTTGCATAGCCCATACAGGCCATGCCACCCTCGCGGAGTGTGTTGATAATCTCCGAGGAGTCGACGACGCTTTCGCCGACGCCTTCGACGGCTTCGCCGGAAGCGAGCAACAGGCCGACCCGACGCGCAATCTGCTCGTTAATCTTGTCGAATCCTTCTTCGACACTCTCGCCGCTTTCACGCCAGGCGTCGTTGTCGATGAGCAGCGACGCGTCGGACTCCCGAACGACGGTCTTCAGCGAGCGTCCCGCGTTCGCCTGGTATATCGACCCCTCGTCGCGTCCCGGGAGAATACCGAGCGTGTAGATTGGGACGTCGTAGATACGGTCGAGTTCGCTGGTGAGTGCGGGTGCACCGCCGCTCCCGGTGCCGCCGCCGAGACCGGCGACGACCATGACCGCCTCGACGTCTGTGGTGATGCGCTGGCCGAGTTCGTCCAGCACCTCGGTGGACTCGGCCTGCATGATTTCCGCACCGAGTTCGTTGTCACCGCCGACGCCGTGACCCTTCACCCGGTCTTGCCCGATGAGCATCGTATCTATCTCCAGTTCCTGTAAGTCCGTGCGTGCCGTATTGACGGCGAACGCGCCCTGTACCGCGCCAAATCCCATTTCGTAGTCAAACTCGGCCAGGGCCTGCGCGACCTTCCCACCGGCCTGACCGACACCTATCAGGACGACCTTCATACCACATACCTGGGCGACCCCGGTAATGAACGTTAGGCACGAGAGTTCTCCATACGTTCAAATACCAGGAGGGGAGCACACCCGCCCATGGACGAGACACTCGAACAGCGCCTGACAGCCGTCGAGCGTGCGCTGACAGACGGCGAACGCCCGCTGAGCGACCTTCCCGACGCCGAGGAGACTGCCGCCCGCCTCGACGCTCTGGCTGCGGATATCGAGGAACTCACCGACCGTGTCGCCGAACTCGAAGCCGCGAGTCAGGCGCTGCGAGGCTACGTCGGCAACGTGCGAGCAGTCAACGAGGACGTCGAGCAACGGGCCGACCTCGCTCTGGAGAAAGCCGAGGCTGCACTCGCGGGCGAACCAACCGAGACTCATCCGACCGATGCCCCGACAGAATCGACGGCAGCACAGTTCGGACAACGTCGGGAACGGACACGCGACCACGACGCGTCGACCGCACCGCGCTCGACGGCCAAAGCCGACACAGTGACAGATTCTCCCCAGACTGAGGCTGCCTGCGACCGGAGCCCACTTAGGGGAACACGGGACGCGGAGCCGCGACCCGACCCGACAGCACTCGCAGATGACGCCCGCGAGCGCGCTCCCGATGGCGGTACCGTCGACTCGGACGAGGAATCTACCAGCGTCGGCGTCCTCGCCCGCATCAGAGACTTCGTCTAATGTTTCGTCTCGTCCTCGCTGTAGTGCTCGCCGCGGCGCTACTTGGGGTGTCTCTCCCCGTCGTCGACACCGCGCGCGTGTCACACGCCGAGGCGAATACAGAGACGGCCATCCAGCGACTCGACACGGCGGCGACAGCACTGGCGGATGCAAACGATGCGGTCGCTCCCAGACGCAGCGGTGCGCGCCGACAGCACGTGCTCCGTCTCCCACAGCGCTCCTGGGGCAGTGCAGGTATCGACGCCCTCAGATTTCCACCGCCGGGGGAGGACAGGCCACCGACGTGGCGCGTCACCGGCGGTAACTGGACGGCTATCGACGCGTCCGTTCCCCTCGTCGGCCCACCGGATGGACTGACGCTCGAATCGGGTGGACGCCACCGCCTCACCCTCCGCTATCACCGCAGCGGTGACCGCGCGGTGGTCGTCGTCTCTCGGGCGGACGTTTAAACCAAAACACCAGACCAGTCCTCGCCATGCAGACGCTCCGGAACACGCTGGCGGGGGTACTCTCCGAGGCGACCGACGACGACGCGTGTGACTGTCGCGTTTCCGTCGAGGACGACTCACTCGTCGTCGATGCAAGCGACTGTGCAGAGGATGGCCGTCTGGAGGCCAGCGAGGCGTGTCGACGGACGGTCGTTCAGGCGCTTGCCACACGCGAAGCAACGACGGTTCGGGTCGTCACCGCCGGCATCGAACGGGTGTACGAGACCGACTCGGCGGCACTGCTGGTCGCTGCCGGTCGCTTCGTCGAGCGGGTCAGACACCACGACGAACGACTCGCCGAGCGCGCGACACACGACCCGTTCGGGGCCTGCTGGGAAGCCACCGGCCGCGCCGACGCCGTTGCCGACATCGCCGCGGAGACGGGACTCGCCGAAGTGGTTGCTGGCACTACATCCCTCGAAAGCGCACTCGCGCCGGTCGTTGGGCTGACGATAAGCGACTGGCGCATCGAGTCGAATCCACCACCCGACGGAGTCTTGCGGTCGTCTCGTACATTCGACGACGGCGACACGGTTCGCATCTACGAGACCAACACCATCGGACAGTACGTCCTCGAACCACTGTCAAGTCGCCTTGACGCCACTGGAGCGACGATTCTCGCGAAGGCACACGACCAGTTCGTAGAGCGCATCGTCGAGACTGACGACTACACACCAGTGCACGCACTTCGCGCGGTGGTCTCGGAACGCGACGAATCCGTCGGCGACGACTCCGCGCTGTCCGTGCGGGAACTGGAGCAGGTACTTCACAGACACACGCGGGGCCACGGACTGCTCGACGTGCTCTTTGCCGACCCGGCGGTGTCGGACGTATTCGTCACAGCGCCGGCACAGCACAACAGACTCTGGGTTACAGCCAGCGACCGGACGCTTCCGACGAACGTCCGACTGACCGAGAGAGGTGTCGAAACGCTTGCCAGCCGCTATCGTCGTGAGAGCGGCCGTGGCTTCTCTCGTGCAGACCCGACACTCGACGCGGCGACGACCATCGACGGACGGCGTATCCGCGTCGCCGGCGTCACGGAACCGGCCAGTGACGGCGTTGCCTTTGCTTTCCGGGCACACGACAATGACTGCTGGACGCTCCCGGCGCTCGTCGCCAACGACACACTCCCGGCGCGTGCGGCCGCCTTGCTCTCGCTTGCTGTTGAACGCGGCGCGGCGATTCTCGTCGCCGGGCCTCGCGGCGCTGGCAAGACGACGCTCCTGAGCGCGTTGCTTCCCGAACTCCCGCCAGCGGTTCGCACCGTCGTTATCGAGGATGCTCCCGAACTCCCTGTCCGACAGTTACAGGCACACGGTCGGGACGTTCAGGCACTCCGGGCGGCCAGCGACGATGAGATGTCGGCCACGGATGCGGTGCGGACGGCTCTGCGACTCGGCGACGGCGCGCTCGTCGTCGGCGAGATACGCGGCGAGGAGGCTGGTGCACTCTACGAGGCGATGCGCGTCGGTGCCAACAGCGAAGCCGTACTCGGCACTGTTCACGGCGACGGCGCAGCGGCCGTCTACGACCGCGTTGTCGACGACCTGGGTGTCCCGACCGCCTCCTTCGGCGTCACCGACACCGTGGTCACGCTTGAACACGCCGCCGATGGCAACCGCCGCGTTCGGGCTATCGAGGAAGTGCAAGCGGGAAGCACCTCCTTTCCGACGCTGTTCGACCGCGAGGACGGCTCCCTCGACGCGACCGGCCGCCTCGCACGCGGCAACGCGACGCTATTTGGCTCGCTCCAGCGGCCGGATGAACGCTACACTGACCTCCTCGACCTGCTGGCGACTCGCACTGAGAGTCTGGCTGAGCGCGCAAAAACCGGACGGACATCGATTGAAGCAGTTGCCGCCACACCCACGGAGCCGAGCGGATGAGAGTCGTCGAACTGTTTGCCCGACTGTATCCGTGGCCTGTCACGCCCAGCGACAACCTTGACCGCGCAGTTGGCTTCCTGAAATGGAATCACTCAGCATCAACGGTCGTCCGTGCGAGTTATGGATTGGGACTGCTCGGCGGCGGACTCACGCTATCTGGTTCACTTTTCGCTCCCGCTCCCCTTCGACTGCTGGTGACGTTCGCTGTGGCCACGGTGACGCTGTTTGCTGTGGTCGGGATGACGGCTGTCCCGCGGCTGCTGGCGACAGCCAGGCGAACGCGGGCACTCGGTGATGCACCGGGACTGGTCGGCCGGGCAGTGTTGAGTATGCGCCTCTCGCCGTCGCCGGAACGGGCCGCTGTCTTCGCCGCGAGCGGGGCGGATACACTTCTCGCTGCCCGACTCGACCGTCACGTGCGTCGCGCTCGGGTAACTCAGGACTGCCCGCTCCGTCGCTTTGGGGAGGACTGGGGACGGTGGTTCCCGGCGCTCGACCGCGCGCTGGCGCTTGTCGCAACCGCGGCGACACTGTCGCCCGACGACCGGGCGGAGACACTCGACCGCTCGCTGACAGTCGTACTGGAGGGCACGCGAGAACAACTCCGAACCTTCGGAACTCAGTTGCGTGGCCCGGTAACGGCGCTGTACGCGTTCGGTATTCTGCTGCCGACGGCGCTGGTCGCGCTGTTGCCAGCGGCGGCCGCGGCCGGTGTCGGTGTCGGCCCGATTGTGGTCGCCGTCCTCTACGACCTTCTGTTACCTGTCGTCCTCGTTGTGGCAGCCGCGTGGCTGCTAGCACGTCGTCCAGCGACGGTGCCACCGCCTGCCGTCGACCGCACACACCCCGACGTTCCGGACAGTGCCTGGCGTGCGCTCGCTGCCGGCGTCGCTGCCGGTGTGGTCGGTGGCTTCGTCGCCTCGCGTGTGCTGCCATCCTGGGCCCCACCGCTGGCCGGTCTCGGCTTCGGTGCCGGTGTCGCGTTGCTCGTCCACTATCGACCGTATCTTGCCGTCCACGAGGAGGTTCGCGCCGTCGAGGACGGACTGACCGACGCACTCTCGCTGGTCGGTCGGCGTGTCTCCGCCGGACGTTCCGTCGAGGCGGCAGTCGCCACGTCGGCGGACGACCTCACCGGGCCGGTTGGCGAGGTGTTCGCCGAGGCGACCACGCTCCAGCGCAACCTCCAGGTCGATATCGAACGCGCGTTTCTCGGGCCGAATGGCGCACTCGATGGCATTCCCAGTCAGCGAACCCAGGAGAGTGTCGCCTTCCTGAGCCTGGCGGCCACTCACGGTCGTCCTGCCGGCCGTGCTCTCCGCGCGCTCGCAGACCACATCAGCGAACTCTCACGGGTCGAAGCCGCTGCTATCCACTCCCTCGAAAGCGTTTGTGACACGCTCCAGAGCACGGGCGCGCTCTTTGGCCCCCTCGTCGCGGGTGCGACCGTCGCCCTCGCCGACGGGATGACAGGGGCGACGGCACGGGGTTTGCCCGGCGGCGGAACCGAACTCCCGTGGCTTGGACTTGCCGTGGGCTGGTACGTCCTCGTGTTGGCCTGTCTGCTCCCGGCACTCGCGACAGGGCTGGTTCGGGGACTCGACCGTGCCCTCCTCGGCGTCCGCGTCGGGCGTGCGCTCGTCTCCGCCACGGCTGTCTATCTCGTCGCCTATCTGTTGGTCGGCGGCATCGCCTGAGATTTATCAGTGGGAACGCGCCCAGAGACCCCAATGTTCGATATCACACTGGAATCCTGGTACGTGTGGCTCGGGGTGTGCGTCGTGAGCGTCGCCGTTGCCGGGACGGCACTCGCTGTCCCGACGGCCGCGCCGCCGACGGCCGCTCCCGTCGCAGACGCAGTCGACAGCGTCGCAGCCAGTTCTGAACAGGCTCACACGACGGTCGATGTGACTGCCGACCGGATGCGACTCTCCCGGCACGCTATCGCATTGCGGACTGATGGCGGCACCGCCCATGCTCGTCTTGCATTCGGCCCCGTGACGCCCGCAGAGCGCGGTCGGCTCCGACGTGTTCTCCACGGAACGCCACCGGAGCGCGTATTCATCTCGAAACAGCGGTTTGTGGACGCGCTGGAGGCTGCACGGAGTGCCGAGCCACGCTGGCGGGAACCATCGGAGACGCTCACCGTCCGCCGTGTGACGTGGGGGGATGTCGATGCGACACTTCTTGGATAGGGGACAGGTCGAACCACTGGCTGCACTGGTGGCCGTCCTTGCTGTCTCCGCTGGATTCGTGGTGTATACGGACACACTTGAGGACACAATCCCACCCGAGCAGTCGCGTGAAATCGGTGAGACGACCCTCCAGCGCGTACTCGACCGCGTCGAGTCGACCGGTGTGGTCGACCCAGCGCTTGCGGACGGGCTGACGGCTGTCCCGACAGGCTGGCGGGGGAATCTCACGCTACGGGCGGACGGCTCCCGATGGTCGCGGGGGCCGACACCGCCGGAAGGCGCTCACCGTGCGACACAGCGCGTCAGTGTCCGACTCGCCCCGGCTGAGATTCGTCCGGGACAGCTCCGTGTGGCGGTGTGGCGATGAGAGCCGTCAGCACCGTCCTCGACGTGGCGGTCTTTCTGTTGCTCGTCTCCGCGGCCGTCGGCACCGTGGCGTATGCCCCCCAGCCTGTCGAGTCGGGTGTCGAGACAGGCCAGACCGCCTCGATACTCGCGACGACGACAGCGAGCGTGGAGTACGAACTGGGCTCAGCGTCCAGATGGAGTCACGGGACTGTTGGCACGCTCCTCGGTCGCGCAGCCGTTGCGAACGCGACGTTGTACGGAACGCCGCTGATGGGATTGTCTGGTGACTTCCGTGACAGTGTGCGTCATACCGCTCGTGAGACACTCCCGAACCCGAATCGGACACACGTCAGCGCCGTCTGGCAGCCCTATCCTGATGCACCGCTTCGGGGCTGTATCACGGTCGGGATGCCTCCGCCTGCCGGTGTCGACGTCGCAGCGACTACACTGACCGTGCCGGCGTCTGTTCCCGCCACGGAGACCGAAAGCGTTGCGCGGATGGCCGGCTACCACGGACTCGCCGTCCACGCCGCTCGTGCTGTGACCACTGGTCTGTTGCCGTCAACTGCACTCGACGCCGCTGTCGGGCACTCGAATCCGACTGCTGTCGCGAGTGCCAGCAGATTTCGTGTGTTCGCCGCTGCGCTGGACATCTCGACTGCGACACCGCTCTCTGCTGGCGATATCTCGACTGCAAGACAGCGAGTCACCGACGCCCTCGCTGTGCGATTCGAGGCAGATATGCGACGACAGTTCGACAGTTTCGGCGACGCACGGGCAGGGCTACAGACTGGCACGGTCACCATCACGGTTCGGCGGTGGGAGCGATGACTGGTTCACGGATTCCTTTCGCACTCGTCGGTGTCGTGTTGCTCGTGGGAAGTGCGAGCTACGCCGGGTCGTTGCAGACGCCGGCAGTCTCGGAGTCGAGAGTCGACGACGCACTCGACGGGACGGCCGCAGAACTCCAGAGTGCAGTGCGTGACGGTGTCGAGACCGCTGCACACGACGCTGCACGCGACCCGGTGACTCAGCCGGCGAACACCACTGCCGGTGCCGTCGTGAACGAGTCGAGTCCGTTCCGTGATTCGCTCCGGATACGCGTCTATCTCGCAGTTCGTGACAGAGTGCGCCGTCTGTCCGGTACCGAGGGTGACCGTACGGTCACGGCGACACTGCCAGCGACGGCGACACCAGATGCACTTCGGGCAGCCAAACGCCGTGTTACCGTCGAGCCAGCGAACACCGACGGTACCGAACTGCGAGCGACTATCGAGAACGTCACACTCACCGCCCGACGCGACGGTCGCGTCGTCGGGACTCGCACTCTCTCGCCGACGGTCACTGTACCGGTTCCAGTACTGTTCGTCCACGACCGAGTCCAGACGTTCGAGCAGCGACTCAACGCCGGCCCAACACGACCGGGGTTGGGCCGTCGACTGACGGCGGCGATGTACGCGCTGACGTGGCTTCGAGGATACGCGCAATTCGGCGGCGCGGCAATCGAGAACGTCGTCGCCAATCGCCACATCGGGTTAGTCACCAACGGTGCCGTGCTCTCGATGCAACGGGACTTCTTCGGCGCACACGACAAACGGGGCGCGTCGATACTCGCGTGGGACACCGCCAACACGGCGCTGACCGACGCCATCGACAGTGGGCGCTCCCCAACTGCCGAGAAACTATCGAAGATACACGACAAAATCGAGGGAGAACGCGTCCCGTCGGTCGTCCTCCAGAATGACCGTTCCGAGACACTCCCTGTTGCACCGAATGACACAACTACAATCCATCTCAACGAGACGGCAGACCGCGCCTTTCTCGCGGTGACGGACAGCCTGGAACAACAGCTCACGGCCCCCTACAATGTCGATATCAAACGCGAGACAGCAGTGGTACAGACCCGTCGCGTGCTCCTCGACAGGCCGTCAGTCCTCGGCGAGAACTGGACGCTGAACGATGTCACGGTTCGCAACCGCACGCGAGTTCGTGAGCGGACTGGCACGCCACGAGCGATGGATGGCCGCTGGCACCGCCTCGCGTCCCACCCTCGGTGGGTGAACCACACGCGGACGGTCACGCGCACGTGGAACACGTCAGACGGTCGGCGCACGACCGTCGAGCGACGCCGAACTGCTCAGGCGGTCAGCATTACGCTCGCTGGACGGCACACTGGCGGCGGTGCACCACTGCGCCCAATCGAGTCAACACACACCCGCGGCGGCCCACTCGACGGCCCGAACCTGGTCGGCGTCGAGTCGACAGCCCACCGCAAACTCATCGCTGAAGACGGCGGCGTCGACAGCATCGCACGGGAAACAGTCACCGCACGTGGTGAGACGGTCACGGAGACAGTATCCGCCGACACGCCCGACGGTTTCTCCGCGTGGATCTACCGCGACCTCGCGACGCTTCGACAGCGTGTTCGGAACCTCTCTGTCTCCGTCTCACGGGGGAAACTCGCGACGATGCAGGTCAATCCGGCCAGGCGACTCCGCGAGAAACTCGATACGCGGCGTGCGGAACTGCTGGCTGTTCCGTCGTCGTATGACGGCGTCGCAAGCAGGGCCCGGGTCGGGGCTCGACTGGCATATCTGGAGGCTGTCGCTACCCGCCTCGACGAGCGCGCGAGCGGTCACTCCGACAGACAGGCGACACTCGACAACAGACTGTCCGAGACTGGTGTCGGCTCAATCGACAGTCTCCGCGCGAACTACGAGAACCGAACGCAGACGAGCGCTATTCCGGGCGAAAACGGCGTCCCCATGCGAGTACAGACTTCCCCATCGTATCTGACGCTCGGTGCGGTTTCCGGGGATAGAGTTCCGGGCATCCCCTCGGATACCAGCGAACATCCCCTGGTGGCACGGAACCGGAATCTCTTCACCGTTCCCTACGGCGACCTTGCGGATGCGGTGACCGAGGGCGTCTTCGAGGAGGGACAAACGCGTCTGCGGACGGCAGCACGGGTGCTCGACGCTGGCACCTCCCTGGATGTCGCCGGCAACGAGACCAGTGCAGTCCGTGAGGAGGTCGTCGAATCCAACGAGTATCTACAGCAAACAGCCGTCGAGACACTCGCGCGCATCGACGCCGCCGGAGAACAACAGCGCGAAG
>CAZFOF010000057.1:0-6226 GCA_964520265.1 uncultured Halobacteriales archaeon
CGTACGGCTGGGCCTCGCTTGCCAGTTCGGAGTGCATCGAGTGGCCGAGTTCGTGTGCCAGCGTGTACATCGACTCCACGTCGTCCTGGTAATTCATCAGAATGTACGGTTGTGAGTCGTAGGTACCCCCCGAGTACGCTCCCGACTGTTTGCCTTTCGTCTCGTAGACATCGACCCACCGCGATTCCAGCCCCTCGGCCAGACGCGATTGATATTCATCGCCGAGTGGTGCCACGGCGTCGACAACGTACTCACAGGCTTGCTCGTAGGGCAGGTCGGGACTCTCCTCGGTGACAAGCGGCACGTAGAGGTCGTACATCGCCAGTTCCTCGGTGCCGATGGCTTCCCGTTTCAATTCGGCGTGCCGATGCAGATATTCGAGATTGTCACGGACGGTGTCGACGAGTGTATCGTAAACCGTCGGCGGGATGTTGGGGCCGTCCAGTGCCGCCTCGCGAGCGGTGTCGTAGTGGCGCGCACCGGCCAGTTTCTCGTCGGTCTTGACGCTGTTGCGGTAGGCGGTACCGACGGCGTTTCGGACTGCCTCCCACTCGTCGTAGAAGCTCTCGTAGACGCGTCGGCGGAACTCCCTGTCGGGGTGTTTCTGGAGCGTCGTGAAGTTGTTCAGCGTGACCGGCTGGGGCTCGCCGTCGGGCCCTTGCACCGTGGGAAACTCCATATCTGCGTTGGCGAGCATATTGTATATTTCACCTGAGGCACCCGTCACCTCGCCCAGTTCGGCCAGCAACTCTTCGACTTCGGCCGAGCGGGTGTGGGGTTTCATCCGTAGCGTGTCGTCGATGAAGTGGTCGTACTCCGCCAGTGCTGGTTCCTCGTCGACCATGGCTTCGAAGGCCTCCCGGTCGAGTTCCTGGAGTTCAGGTTCGAGATAGGAACCGGCACTCGCCGCCTCGGAAGACAGTGACTGCGCTCGCGTCGCCATCGCCTGGGCGCTGTCGTCGCGCGTGTCCTCGTCCTTGCGCATCCGTGCGTAGGCGGCCACGTTCGCTATCTCGCGCATCACCGACTCGTAGGTCTCCAGTGTCTCATGGAGTGTCGCCGCACTCTCTGTAACCCTTCCTTCGTAGGCACGAAGCTCGTCCAATCTGTCGCGCACCTGTTCGAATGCGTCGGTCCACTCCTCGTCGGAGGCAAACAGCGAACCGAGTTCCCACTTGTACTCCTCGTCGATGTCCTCGCGTTCGGGGACGGAACTCATCAGCCCCGATAGGAACGCCGCTGGCTAAAGGCTTGCCTGCGGGGTGGCCCAATCGATAGAGGCTTTCGCCTGGCTGTTGTTCGATTGCGCATGCGCCAGTTTCTACTCATCGGCCACGACGCCCCGACGACACCGGAGTTTTCGCTCGACAATCTCCCCGGAGCGGGCCGCCTCGATGCGCTCTGTCGCTGTGTCACTGCCGCGTTTCTTCTCTCACACGACATCCGCGAGGACGTTCGGCTCCGTCTCGTCCTCGGTGACGGGTTCACGCTCCGCTTCGAGGGCGGAGAGCTTCGCAGTCTCAACCCCGACGAGCGCTCGACGGCGGCACTCGTCCGGACGGCACTCGAACAGCGCGAGGAGGCAATCGGACACACGGCGGTCGAAACCTCTCCCGGCGTCTATCTGAGCCGACGGGATACGGAGGCTGCGCTCGCAGACGCCGCCTCCGAGGGGACAGTCGTTCAACTCCACGAGGACGGCGACCCTGCAAGCGAGTGCACACTGCCGGAAACGCCGGTGTTTGTCCTCTCCGACCACCAGGATTTCACCGCCGAGGAACGGCGACTGCTCGACGACCACGCCGACCAGCGACTCCGTCTGGGCCCAAAGCGCCTCCACGGCGACCAGGCAATCACCATCGCACACAACTGGCTCGACACCAGCGGCTGGACTGACGTCTGAATGTTCTCACACGCCGCTGGCGGAATGGGTATACCGTTGCCGGGTCAAGGCTTCGTGATGTCACTACT
The DNA here is from genome assembly GCA_964520265.1 of uncultured Halobacteriales archaeon. GTDB lineage: Archaea > Halobacteriota > Halobacteria > Halobacteriales > Haloarculaceae > Salinibaculum. The sequence goes on from CAZFOF010000057.1 coordinate 1,972, forward strand.
CGGGCGCTTCAGACGGGGGCTTGCACTGACAAAGGACAGTTTCAGCGTGTTACGACACCACCCCTCGCTGGTGGCGTTTCCGCTGCTGGGCGCAGCCAGCACGCTGGTCTTTCTCGGTGCTCTCCTCGGGACGACGTACGGACTCGTCGGTCTTCCCGACGATACTGCCGTCCGGCTCGGGGGGCTGTTTGTGGTGTACTTTCTCGCGACGTTTCTCACGTCGCTTTTCACTGCGGGATTGGTGGCCGAGACGCGCCGAGCATTCGACGGCGACGCGGTGAACGTTCGTCGTGGACTCGCCGCCGCCTGGCAGGTGAAGGGGAAACTGCTGGTCTGGGCCGCGATTGCCGCGACTGTCGGCGTCGTCATCAAACTCATCGAGTCTTCGGACAGTCGGGTGGCACGGGTCTTCGCCTGGGTGTTCACCGCTGCATGGTCGGCTATCACCTTCTTCGTCGTCCCCGTTGCCGTTCTGGAGCCAGACACGAGTCTGTTCGGGCTGTTCAGTCGCAGCGGTAGCGCGTTTCGCGATACGTGGGGTGAGACCGCTATCGGGATGATTGGCCCCGGCGTCCTCGCCGCGGTGGTTGCACTCCTCGGTGCCGGCCTGGGATATGTACTGTTTACCGTGACCGGCAGTCCAATCGCTGCGGGTGCTGTCGGTGTCGCCTTCCTCGTGGTTGGGATACTCGTCGCCGCGACGACCAAAGGCGTCATCAAGACCTCGCTGTACGTCTACGCGACAGAGGGCAAACGGCCAAGCGAGTTCGCCGACAGAGACCTGCAGGGACTCTCTCGGTAGTGCAGACTCGGCAGTTTCGCAACGGTTAAACCGCCCGATAGCCAGCATTCAGATGCGGGCCGGTGGGGTAGCTTGGTATCCTTCGGCCTTCGGGTGGCCGTAACCGCGATTCAAATTCGCGCCGGCCCACTTCTCCCGCATTCTCCTACCACGAGCGGCGGCCGTCGGGTGGCCGTAACCGCGTTCTCGTGAGCGAAGCGAACGAGAGCCAGCGAGACGAGCGTAGCGAGTCTCGCCTCGATTCGAATTCGCGCCGGCCCACTTTTCCCGCATTTTGCGACCACGAGCAAGTCCTCTGCCGTGAGCGACTGCGAAGAGTCCAGGCAGGGAGGTGGCTCGCTCCGACCTGACAAATACTTTTGAGTCTGCGGAAGCCAGTTTCAGACATGGTCGAAGGCTTCCTTTCAGAGGACACCCTGACCCTGGTGACGCTGGTGTGTCTGCTCGGTATTGTCGTCGGTATCGACGGGGCTGCAACTGCTGGTAACGCAGTGTTCTGGGGTCGTCTCTTGGTGGTCGCCTTCCTCGGAGTAACTCTCGTTGCCATCGGCGGACTCCGGATTCGACGCCGGTGATTCACCCCGCTGGATGGAGGATGACTTCGGGAAGTCATACGGATTGCTGTAACTGTTTTCCGGGACGCCGTTGAGGGGGCGAGCCCGGTCTCCAGGCGGTTCACGACGCGATCGACGACCAAACCCACGCCACCCAGTGCGTTGCCGGCCGCGCTGACGACGCATCCGAGCTTCTCCTGTTGGCTCTCACTTCGTAAACGATTTTGGCACCCCGTTGGGCCAAATCTGTTCACGAAAGTATAGCCGGGAGTATGATGCGCCCGCATTCGGGGCGTTGCCAGGGGTTATAAATTGGTTTATGTCTACCCTAACTCATCGAGATGTATGAGTCAATTCCGCCGAACAATTGAGGAACTCCGCGCGAATTGGCGGGATCCCTCGTTCTGGCGTGAAGGCCCCGAGTTCCTCTGGCGCAACGTCCTCACGCGCCCGCTCCGTCGGCTGGGGTGGGCGTACAAGCGCCGTGGTGATGTCGAACAGTTCACCGTCGCGGAGGCGGACTGGGACAACTGCATTGTCCTCGACGCGTGCCGGTATGACACCTTTGAGTCGGTCGCGGATTCCGACTGGAACCTGACGCCGCGCCTGAGTTCTGGGTCGGACACTGGTGACTTCCTCGCGGCAAACTACCCGCCGAACGTCGAGGAGGACGACCTCGTCTACGTCAATGCCAACCCTCGCGTCGCGAAAGAGCCGACGGGGGAGTTCGTGGACATCGTCCACGTCTGGGAGAACCGCTGGGACGACGAGTACGACACTGTTCTCCCCGAGGACGCGGTGGCTGCGGCGCGCGAGGCCGCTGAGGAGTACCCCCACAAGCGCCTGCTCGTCCACATGGTGCAGCCACATATCCCGTACATCGGGGAGACGGCAGACGAACTGCCCGGTGGAGCGTCCATCCAGTCGATGCGCCCGGATGCCGAGATGGACGATTCCAAGCCCTACGCCGCGGTAAAGGAGGGACTCGTCGAACCGGAGACGATTTCGCGAGCGTACCGCGAGTCCCTCGAACTTGCGATGGAATCGGTCGAGGAACTGGTCGCCGAACTCGACGGGAAGACCGTCATCACCGCCGACCACGGTGACCTGCTCGGCGAGCGCGACGGCCGCGTTGTCGGCGAGTTTTCCGAGTGGGGTCACCCCGAGAACACCCCGGTCGACCCCCTCATAAAGGTGCCATGGGTTGTCCTGCCGTACGACGAACGGAAAGACATTCGAGCGGGCAGCCTCGCAGACACGAACCAGACGGATCCCAACCGTGAACAACTCGAAGCCCTCGGCTACACGTAGATCGACAGCGCCGACGCGTTACTACCCCACCGCTGGGCGGGTCTGCCGCCAGCAGTCTCGACCACGACCGAACGACCCATGGTGAGTTCGAGCCGTCTCTGGTCGACTGCCGCCGGGTTCGCAGCCGCAGGTGTCGTGTTCGCGGCGATGTTCTGGTTCATCGGCATCGACGACATCCTCGACGCGCTCTCGCAAGCGGATCTCACGCTAGTCGGTATCGTGGCCGCGCTGATGCTCGGATGGATTGTCGTGCAGGGACTCGCACTTCGGGTGGTCTGGAAGATTCTCGATATTGCGGTGTCGAGTCGGGCGGCCGTCCTCGTGTTCGCCGGTGCCGCGTTCGCGAACAACATCACGCCGTTCGGGCAGGCGGGTGGCGAGCCGGTCGCAGCCCTCCTCACAACGGATATCTCGGATGCTGACTACGAGACGGCACTCGCTGCCATCGCAGGTGCAGATGCCCTGAACTTCATCCCGTCGACGAGCCTCGCGCTCGTCGGAAGCGCGACGTACGCCGTCCTCAGCACCGTCAACCCGCGGCTCCGGTCGGTTGTTGGCGTCGTCGCCGTCTTCGGCGTCACCGTGACACTGGTCGCGCTCACGATATGGTACAAGCGCAGCGCCGTGAAGGCGACTGTCGTCCGCCTCGCCACACCGCCGCTTCGTGCCAGTGCGAAGTTCCTCCCGCGTGTCCCCGTCCCCTCGCCGGAACGCGTCGAAGAGGGGTTCCAGCAGTTTTTCACATCCATCGAACGCATCGCAACCGACCGCCGGAACCTCGCCGCCGCGCTCGCGCTCTCCACGCTCGGACTCGCCTTGCAAGCGAGCGCGATGTGGCTGACCTTCCAGGCGCTTGGCTCCGCGATTCCGTTCTACGTCCCCTTCTTCGTCATCCCGGTCGGTACGATGGCCGCGGTTGGACCGACACCCGGCGGTCTCGGGAGCATCGAGTCGGTCCACGTCCTCCTGCTCACGTCGATGACTGGAGCGACACTCTCGACTGTTGCTGCCGCTGTCATCATCCACAGCATCGGCGGCTTCTGGCTGACGATGACCGTTGGCGGCGGGTCGATGGCCGTCCTCCGAGCGAGCGCCCATTGACCCATCAGAGGAGATGCAGGGTTGCCAGCGTTACTCTTGACCGACAGCGCGGCCGGCCCGTTCTTCCGCTTCGAGTCGCCACACATTGGGGTTTTCCTGCAGTTCGTACTCGGAGAGGAGGTTGGATTGGTACGCGTTGTCACCCAGTGACTCGCGTGCTGTGTCCCATTCGTCGATTGTGATTCGCTCGAGTGGCCCGGCGACGATGACACTCCGCCACGACCCGTCGGGGTTCATTTCGAAGGTGGTGAAACTCGCTTTCTTGGACTGCTCCGCGTACGATTCCTTCCGGAGGCCGGTACTCGCGCCGAGAAATACGAAGTACAGACTGCCGTCGCCGTCGTACCCGAACGACATCGGGACGCCGTATGGCACTCCGTCGGCACTCATCGACAGGACTCCGACACCTGCCTCTGTCAGCACTTCGTCAACTCCAGATTCGTCCAATTCTCTACCCAAAAGGGACTGATATTCCGAACTCACATCA
>CAZFOF010000057.1:6326-9752 GCA_964520265.1 uncultured Halobacteriales archaeon
TCCGGTATATAAATATACATACGAGTCGAATGGCTCCCAAGATGGATGAGGCGGCGCGTCGACGAGAACTCTACGACATCTGTAGCGACAGCAACTACGACGTCGAGGAGAAAATCGAGAGGATTCTCGACGTTGGCACCGATTACCTGTCTCTCCCGATTGGCTATCTCACCCGCATCGAAAACGACACCCAGAAAATCGTCCAGTCTGTCGGTGACCACCCCGAAATACAGCCCGGGGAGGTCTGTTCACTCGACAACGCCTACTGCAAGCGGACGGCCGAGATGGAGAAACCACTGGCAGTGAACGATACGAGAGTCTCTGACAAAATCTCCGAGGCCGCCCGCGAACTGTTCAACCTCGGTACGTACATCGGCGTGCGAGTCGTTGCGGATGACGAAACCATCGGAACCATCTGTTTTGCAGACACGGAGAGACGGGGCGAACCGTTCAGTTCAGAGGAAATCATCTTTGTCGAACTCGTCGGGCAACTCATCGGGCAGGCCTTCGAACGACGGCGGTCCCGTCAGAAACTCGAAGCACGAAACGCACAACTCCAGGCCGAGAAACAGCGCTTCGAGGGCATCGCCGAGAGTAGCTTCGATGTCCTCTTTCGCCTGAGCCGGGATTCGACGTTCACGTACGTTTCTTCGGCAGTCGAGCGGATTCTGGGGTACGAGCCCGCAGAACTCGTCGGACGCTCGTTTCTGGAACTGCTCAGTGAGGATGCCCACACAGCGGGTCGTGAGGCCTACGAGACCGTCCTCAGCGGCCAGAGCGTGGAGGGTAGTGTCTTCGAACTTCGAGACGCAGACGACGACACTGTCTTTCTCGAAGTGAACGCGACGCCGGTGACAGAACACGACGATATCATAAGCGTGCAAGGGGTCGGTCGCGACGTCACCACCCGGAGACAGCGGGAACAGGAATTGCATCTCACGAACACGGCGATAGACGAGGCGTCTATCGGTATCATGATTGCAGACGCAACGCAGGACGGGTATCCGATTACGTACACGAACCAGCGCATCACGTCCCTGACCGGCTATTCCGAAGCCGACCTCCTCCAGACCTCTCTCCTCCGCAACCTCGAGGAACTCTCCGTCGAGGAGACAGCGTCAATCCAGTGTGAGCACCTGCAACGCAAAGACCAGTTCTCGACGGAGGTGCTCGCGACGCGCCAGGACGGCACCCCGTTCTGGAACCTCGTCCGTGTCAACCCCGTCGTCGACGAGACGGGAGCGCTGACACACTTTCTCACGTTCCAGGCAGATATCACCGAACGCAAGCGGACAGACCAACTGATTCGACTGTTGAACCGGGTGCTCCGCCACAATCTTCGCAACGAGATGACTGTCATCCTGGGCTATACCGACACACTCTCGCAGATGTCGAAATCGTCACAGACCGATGCGATACAGCGGATAACCGGTGCTGCCAAACGGCTGGTCGATATCACCGAGCAGGCACGGGAACTCGAACAGCGTGCCCGTCAGGAGCGTCGCCCACAGCGACTGGACACGACTGCTTTACTCGAACAAATCGTCGACGAACAGGCGACAGCGTACCCGGACGCGAGTATCGACGTCGACATCGAGACCGACCAGCACCTGTGTGCCGGCCACGAAACCAAGCGAGCACTCGAAGAACTTGTCAAAAACGCACTGGCACACAACCCCGACCAGTCGCCACACGTTCATATCGAGGCCGTCTCGGACGACGAGTGGATCGAACTCACCATCTCTGACAACGGCCCCGGCATCGATGAGATTGAGGCTGCTGTCATCGCCGCTGGCGAGGAGACGGCACTCGAACACTCTGCCGGGTTGGGCATCTGGCTTGTCAACTGGATTATCACACGCTACGGTGGCTCGTTCCAGATTCGACCCGACGAGACCGAGGGGACTGTCGCGACTGTACGGCTTCCCGCAATCGACGACGAGACGGCCGTCGAAGTTGCGGCACGCGAGCCGACGGTGCTGTTCAACTGACCGCTTGCATCTTGCTCCGTCTGATTCGTTTCACTACATCGACACTCACTGCCGCAGACGACACAGTTTTTATCCGCGGGCGGCTGCGCCGTGGCATGGACTGGAAGTCGTCGTCGGCACCGTCGCAACTGAATGCGTGTGACTGCGGGAGCAACCGTGTCGAAGAGCGGCCGGATGGACTTGTCACGGAGTACCGCTGTGCGAGCTGTGGTGCGTCGCTGGGCGATATCACCATCGGTCACGAGCCCTGAAACGGAGACAGCGCGTCGCTACGTTCCGGACAGGGTTCACCAGTGGCCGGAGTCATTTTTATACCTCGCAGAACAAGTACCGATGATGACTGACCTGCCGTGGCAGACACTCGACGACGAGATTGCGTACTCCTGTGAGGGATTCGACATCGTTACCGAGTCGGTCAGACTGCCCGACGGCGAGCAGGCCGAGTTCGACTACCTCTCCGAGAACCCGAGTGTCGTTGTTCTCCCCTTTACGACCTACGGAAAAGTCGTCGTCATCGACGAGTGGCGACAGGCAGTCAAGCGTCTCAACCGCGGACTCCCGGCCGGGAGCGTCGAGGAAGGCGAAGACGTCGACGAGGCGGTTCGACGCGAACTCCGCGAGGAGACGGGCTACGAAGCAGGGACGCTCACCCATATGACGACGATGGAGCCGGCAAACGGCTTCTCCGACGCGGTCTTTCACTATTATGTCGCCCGCGAGTGCGAGCCGACGGGCGAACAGGAACTGGACTACAACGAGTCCATCGAAGTCGCGACGGTGACACTCGATGCGCTCGTCGAATCCGCACGAACCGGTGAGTTGCGAGACGGCCGGACTGCCTTTGGCGTCGTCTACTATGCGCTGTTCGAGATTTCCTCCGGCTTGCCCTCGTGGTAGGAAACGCAATCCTTACCGCGGGCGCTCTCTGAGTCGGTGTCAATGCGCGAGGTGTTCGAGGTACAGGACTACGACGCTGCCGGCCGGAGAGGCGAGTTGACGGTGCCACGTGCGGACGTGACCGTCGAGACGCCGGCACTGTTGCCAGTCGTGAACCCCCACGTCCAGACAGTCCCCCCGAGTCAACTGGAGACGGAGTTCGGTGCGGAGATTCTCATCACGAACAGTTACGTCCTCCACGGAAGCGATGAGTTGCGCGAACCAGCACTGGAACAGGGGCTCCACGACCTGCTCGACTTTTCGGGGGCCATCATGACCGACTCCGGGTCGTTCCAGTTGGCCGAGTACGGTGAGATTTCCGTCTCGACGGAGGAGATTCTCCAGTTCCAGTACGACATCGGGTCGGACATCGGCACGCCGGTCGACATCCCGACACCGCCGGACGTGGGCTATGAACGTGCCCGTCGTGAGTTCCAGACCACACAGGAACGCCTCGAAACTGCCGAAACAGTCGACACCGGCGAGATGCTCGTCTCCG